>CAKUZC010000030.1 GCA_934718145.1 uncultured Eubacteriales bacterium
AGGCGGGGAACCGAGCAGCATTAAGCAATATGTTCCGTGCGATATAGTTAATTCGTTCGGTTGTATGTTGAATTATAGGTTTTTGGAATGAGGTAAAAAAATGTATAAAGCATTGTACCGAAAGTGGCGCCCGAAAACTTTTGATGACGTGGTGGGTCAAGAATATGTCACTGAAACTTTAAAAAATGAAATTAAATCTCAAAGAATTTCTCATGCTTACCTTTTTACAGGTTCAAGGGGCACCGGAAAAACTTCATGTGCTAAAATTTTTGCAAAGGCAGTAAATTGTTTAAAACCTGAAAATGGAAATCCTTGCAGAGAATGCGAAATTTGTAAGGGTATTGAAGACAACAAAATTCTCGATATTGTGGAAATAGATGCAGCAAGTAACAATGGTGTGGAAAATATAAGAACTATGAGAGAAGAAGTTGTGTTCTCACCTACTAAGTCCAAGTACAGAGTTTATATTGTTGACGAGGTTCACATGCTTTCCACGGGTGCATTTAATGCTTTTTTAAAGGTTTTGGAAGAACCTCCACCACACGTTATTTTTATCTTGGCTACCACAGAGATTAATAAGCTTCCCCTTACTATACTCTCTCGTTGTCAAAGATTTGATTTTCATAGAATTTCTAAAGAGAAAATAGAAAAAAGAATAGATTATATTTGCAGTGAGGAAAATATAAAAATTGATAGCGAGTCTCTGAAAATTATATCAAATTCCGCTGACGGAGCTATGCGCGACGCTCTTTCAATACTTGATCAATGTTCCAATGCATGTGACAAAAATATTGATGAAAGTTCTTTAAAGCAAATTTTGGGAATTTCAAGTACGGATTATCTTTTGAAAATATACAATTTTATAAGTTCCGGTAATTCTAAAGAATGTATAAAAATTGTAAATGATATGTATAAAGAATCCAAAAATATGTCTCATTTGTGTGTAGAGCTTTTGGAATATTTCAGAGATTTGATGGTATTTAAAATTACTCAGAAAAGTGATAATCCACTGATAAAATCACTACAAAGTGTAGACATGGATTTAGATAAAATTTTGTATTCTTTAGATATTTTACAGGAAGCTCATAAAAATATTGGAGCCGGGGTACAACAAAAAATAGAAGTGGAAATTGCTTTAGTAAAGTTGTGTGAAAATAATATAAAATATCAAAGAGATTTTTCAACAGTTAAAAATGAAGATTACACCATTAAAAAGACTGAAGATGAAAAAGCTCACATTATAGAAAGTGAAAGCAAAAACAATTTTTCACAATGGAATAAAATTTTAGAAAATTTAGAAAAACAAACTTCACTTAAATCTCTTTACATTTCTTTAAAAGGTTCTAAAGCATACATTGATAAAGATTACATATTGATTGATTCTAAGAGCGATTTGGCTTTTGAATTTCTTAGACAAAGTGAGTCTAGGGCTGAAATTAAAAAGATTGTGAAAGATATTACAGGAAAACAATACAAACTTGGCCCTTATAGGAAAGAAGAAAATAAAAAAGATCCTTTGGATAAATTAGTACAGACCGCCGAATTAAACGGCGTTAATGTTAAAATAAATTAATAATAAAAATTTGGAGGAAAATTTATGAAAGTAAGATTACCAAAAAATAACAGTGGAGGAATGAACAATTTACAACAACTTGCAAAAAAGGCACAAGAAACTCAAGAACAAATGGAACAAGCTTCCGCAGAACTAGAAAATAAAGAGTATAGTGCTACTTCTGGAGGAGGCGTAGTTGAAGTTTTAATCAATGGAAAATTAGAAATACAAAGTATAAAAATAAAACCAGAAATTGTAAATAAAGATGACATAAATATGCTTTCCGATCTTATAAAAGCAGCCGTAAATGAAGCTATAAAGAAGGCAAATGATGAGAAAGAAAAAGTTATGCAAAACATTTCAAGTAACATGAATATTCCGGGGTTATTATAGCATGGATAGATATTATCTCCCCTCTTTGGAAGATTTGACAGAGCATTTTGAATCACTTCCTGGAGTGGGTAAGAAATCTGCACAGAAAATGGCTTATTCCATTTTAAAAATGTCTGATGAAAAAGTTTTTTCGTTTGCTCAATCAATGATGAAAGCCAAAAATAATATAAAACGCTGTAAAGAATGCTGCAATTTTACTGACAAAGACATATGTGATATATGTAGCAATTCTTCTCGTGACAAGTCTATAATATGCGTTGTTGAAGAACCTAAAGATGTTTCTGCAATAGAGAGAACTAATGAGTTTAATGCCCTTTATCACGTGCTTCATGGAGTTATATCTCCTTTAAATGGAATAGGACCGGATGAAATATGTATAAAAGAATTGCTTAAACGCATTGAAAAAGAAGAGATAAAGGAAGTGATAATGGCCACCAATCCTACGGTTGAAGGAGAAGCGACGGCTATGTATATATCTAAAATTTTAAAACCACTCGGTATTAAGGTAACTCGTCTTGCTTATGGAGTGCCCGTGGGAGCTTCTCTTGAGTATGCTGATGAAATTACATTATCTCGAGCAATTTTGGGCCGAAATGAAATTTTATAGAAGATTGTTTTTGGAGTTTCAGAAAATGTATTTTTTAAAAATTAAATTTTGTTGTTGACATAACTAAATTTATGTTATATAATAAAAATGTAATTACGAAATGATTGCGCAGTCGTTGGTAATAAAATTATAAATTTAGGAGAGTTAAAAATGAGTAATAGTAGTAGTTTAAAAATTAAAATAGCTGGTTTGCTTACATTAGTAGGGGTAGCCACAGTATCATTGTTAGGTTTTAATCGTTACAGATATGGAGAGTGGACGTTTACCGATCCAAAGAAGATAACAGTGGAAAAGGTTAATAAAAATATTGATGACAAAATGGGTAAAATCGATCTTCAAATGGCAGGAATAGCCCCTAAAGTAAGCGGCTTAGAAACTAGAGCAGGTGACTTAAACTCCAAAGTAGTTGATTTAAAATCTGAATTAGATAGCTTTAAATCTAAAACACTTGAATTTATTAAATCACAAAACGATAAAGCTGATGCTAAAGCAAAGAAAATTGCCGAAGAAAAAAGACTTGCTGAAGAAAAGAAGAAAAAAGACGCTGAAGAGGCAAAGAAAAAGGCTGAAGAAGCTAAACAAGCAAGGTTGAACGCATTAGAAAAAGAAAATGAATCTTTGAAAAAACAAGTCAATGAACTTAAAAAAAGTAGCGGAGCCGGCAGAACCGGCGGAACCGGCAGAACCGAAGAATAATAGCTTGCTATATGTCCCTGATGACTAAGTTGTCAGGGATATTTTTTATGTTATAATAATCATTTACTAGTTTTTAAGTGTATGTTATAATAACAACAGAAAATAATCATGGAGGGTTAATATTGAGTACAGGATTTTACATTACAGTAGATGATATAATTCGTGAACTTTCTTTTGGGGTCGCATTGATGCCCAAAGACCCTAAAGCAGTTAAAATAACTTCTAAAGATATTAATCGCATGGGATTGGAACTAATAGGGCCATTGGAACATTTTGACAATAAAAGAGTCATGATTATGGGTGAAAGTGAAAATTATTTTTTGTCTACATTGTCTTCAGAAGAAGTTTACAAATCAGTTGAAGCTATCCTTTCTCTACTCCCTCCTCTGCTTATAGTGACTTACGGCATAGAACCGAGAAAAGAGATATTAGAAGTTGCGCAAAAATACAAAATCCCTGTACTAACTTCAAAAGAAACAGCAGCAGAAGTTACCGGTGAGCTCTCCCCCTTTTTAAATATTCACTTAGCGGCGAGAATTACACGTTCCGGTGGACTTTTAAATGTACATGGCGAAGGAATTTTAATTGTCGGAGAAAGTGGTGTTGGAAAAAGCGAAACAGCGATAGAATTACTTAAAAGAGGCCACAAATTAATAGCTGATGATTTAGTGGAAATTAGAAAAATTCCAAAAAATACTTTGATAGGTTCTGCTCCGGAAAATATTCGTCATTTTATAGAAGTTAGAGGAATAGGTATTATAAATGCCAGAAGAATCTTTGGTATAGGTGCTGTTAAACTCAATGAAACTATAGATATGGTAGTGAGTTTGGAAAATTGGAAAGATGAAAAAGATTATGACAGGATGGGAGCAGAATACAGATACACACAAATTTTAGGAGTAAAAGTCCCTTTTATAAGTATTCCCGTAAGACCCGGAAGAAATTTAGCCATAATAATTGAAGTAGCAGCAATGAATAATCGTCAAAGAAAATTGGGATACAATGCAGCAAGGGAATTATTTATAAATTTAGGTATGGAATATCCAAAATCTGAAAATCCTAAATTAGAAAAGTGTATTTGGGATATTTAAATTTTAGAAAGATGAGGCGAAAAATTACTTTTAATAATGTATTTAGATATAATTAAACTTGCAAACAAACTAAACTGCGTAACACTATTAAATGAAGAATTAAAAAAACATACCTCATTCAAAATCGGTGGGCCGGCAGATTTATTCATATATATAAACAATACGGATAGTTTAAAAATATTACTGAATGCCATAAAAATAAAAGGAATACCATTTTTTATACTAGGAAATGGTACAAATCTTCTAGTATCTGATGAAGGATTTCATGGTATAGTATTAAGTTTTGCAAAAAACAATAATGAATTAGCTATAGAAAATGAAAATATTATAGATTGTGGTGCTGGTGTACCCCTAGCTCGAGTATGTGTAAAAGCATTAAAAGAAAGCCTTTCAGGTTTGGAATTTGCTTGGGGAATTCCCGGATCATGCGGCGGAGCTCTTTTTATGAATGCAGGAGCTTATGGACACGATATGTCCGATATAATACTGGAGGGCACACATATAACAGATGATGGTAATTTTCAAGTGTTAAATAAAGAAGATTTAAATCTTTCTTATAGAAAAAGTTTTTATTCGGATAAATCTTTTGTCATAGTGTCAATGAAAATTAAACTGGAAAAGCAATCTCCTGATATTATTAGAGCTAAAATGTATGAAAATATATCAAAACGGAAAAGTAAACAACCACTTGAACATCCCAACGCAGGAAGTACATTTAAAAGACCTATTGGATATTATGCTGGAACTTTGATTGAGCAATGTGGTCTAAAAGGAAAAAGTGTTGGTGGAGCTATGGTAAGCACAAAGCATGCCGGATTTATAGTTAACACTGGAAATGCAACGGCTCAAAACGTATGTGATTTAATAAAGCTAATTAAAGATAAAGTTTATAAAGAAACCGGTGTATTGTTGCAATGTGAGATTAAAACTTTAGGAAATATAAATTTCTAATACAAGGGAAAAAATAAAAATGTCATTTTCTAGTGAAGTAAAAAAAGAACTGGTTTTAATTAATTTGAAATCACAAAAACAGACAATATCAGAACTCGTTGCTTTGTTCGCTTTTTCTGATGTAAATTTTACCAAAAAATCCATTTTTTCTTTTGAAAATAAAGATGTAATTCGCAGAATTGGAATTTTGCTTAATGATTTTAAAGATAAAAAAAATTTCGAATATCTTATAGAAGAAACCGAAACAAAATCTAAAACTAACTATGTAGTCAGGTTTAAAGATACTCATTTTTTTGAAAAAATTTTAAATCTGAACACTAATTTGCAGCTTAATGAATTTACGTATCCTGATTTTTTTAGGGGAGCTTTTCTTGTTTGTGGAAGTATACTTAACCCTAACAATGAATATCATTTGGAAATTAACACAATAAGTAAAGATTTGTGTAATCTTTTAGTTAAAAAATTCAAAGAATGTCCTGTTTTAGGTTATTGTCCATCCACTATAAAGAGAAGAAAAAATTATGTGATTTATTTAAAAGAAAGTGAAAAAATAACTGATTTTTTGACATTTATAGGTGCACAGCAATCAGCTATAAAATTTATACAGATAAAAATGTTAAAAGAAATCAGGAACAACATAAATAGATCTACTAATTTCGAAACTGCAAACTTGTCTAAAATTACAATTTCTTCAAATAAACACATTAAAGCTATTCAAAAAATAAAAGATACAATTGGCTTAGATTCATTACCAGAATATTTAAAAGAAACAGCTATACTTCGTTTAAATAATCCTTATATTTCATTGAAAGAATTAGCTAATCTTTATAAAAATCCCATAAGCAAATCTGGAATAAACCATCGACTCAAAAAAATAGTTTCCATTTCATGTGATTTATAATTATGCCAATTTTTTTCTGAGTTCTTTTAAAAGTACCTTTTCTCTTCTAGAAATCTGAACTTGAGTCATTCCCAAGTCGTTTGCTGTTTCAGATTGGGTTTTACCGATAAAAAATCTGTAATAGATTATATTTTTATCTTTTAAAGAAAAAGAATTTAATATTTGTCGTATTGAAATTTTTACTGAAATCTTTTCGTCTTCAAAAGATATAGGTACTTCTTTAGCACGGTTGTCATCATAACAATTTGAATCCAAAGACAAGGGAGATTGACAAATATCTAGAGCTTCCAAAACTTGCTCACGTTTTACTCCTAAACAATCAGATAATTCATTTATTGTAGGTTCTCTTTGATAAAATTTAATGAAATTTTCACGTTCATATTTTATTTTTAAACTAAAATCCTTAATTTTACGACTTATTTTGATGGAATTATTATCCCGAAATAAGCCTTTTATTTCTCCTAATATTACTGGAACTGCGTATGTAGAAAATTTAAAACCCTTTGAAAAATCAAATTTTTTAGCTGCTTTAGTAAGACCTATACAACCAGATTGAAATATGTCGTCATAATCTACTCCCCTACCGCTAAATCTTTTGGCACAAGAGTGAACCAATCCAAAATGTTCCTCAATGTTTATGCTACAAGAGTTATTATCTTTCATTTTTTACCGGTCGGCGAATTATAAATTTTTGCAACGTAACGGTAGTACCTCTCCCTGGCTTTGATATAACTTTTAGCTTGTCCATAAAACTTTGCATAACTGCGAATCCTAGTCCTGAACGCTCGCTCCCTCCAGTAGTAAAAAGAGGTTCCATAGCTTGTTCAACATTGTCAATTCCACAGCCGTTATCCTTTATTTTTATAATTATTTTTCCATTTTCATATATTTTAGAAGATATGTAAATTTTTCCTATTCCTGATTTATATCCATGAACAATACAATTAGTTACGGCTTCTGAAACTGCGGTTTTAATGTCTGCTAGTTCATCTATTGTAGGATCAAGTTGAGAAACAAATGAAGCTACTACTGAACGAGCGAAACCCTCATTGCAAGATCTACTTAAAAAATTTATGTTCATTTCATTTATTACGGTTTGCATAATTTTTTTGTTCCTCCATTTCGAGTATACCAAGAGCACCTAACCCTGAAAGTTTTATCATTCTTTCTAAATTTTTAGGCACATTGATAACTTTTAACTTTCCTTTAACAGAATTCATCAACTTAAATCTGCCCATAATTAAACCAATTCCTGATGTGTCCATAAATTGAACATTATTAAAATCTATACTTAAAAGATTAGGATTATATTTTTCTATATAGTTGTCTATACTTTCTCTTATTTCCTTAGCTGTATGATGGTCTATGTCGCCGTCAATATAAGCGATAGCTGTACTGCCGTTTGGTGAGATATAAACACTCATTAATATGTAAACCTCCTCTGTTATTTTAAACTTATTTAATAAAAAACTCCTTATCAACTATAATGATAAAGAATTTTCTCTAATTGATTTGTAGAATAATGTCATCTACGATATTAAATTTTAGTTTGAAAGATTTTTAATAGTATTCTCTAACTTCTTTATTTTATTTTCAAGTTTACTATACAAATCTTTGGCGCCATCAACTACCTCTTTGGGAGCTTTCGAAATAAATTTTTCATTTTCTAATCTCTGTTTGGCTTGAATTAACTGTTTTTTCGATAATTCCAATTCTTTATTGAGTTTCGAAATTTCTGCAGAAATGTCCACTAATTCTTCTGTAGGAACATAAATCTTAACATAATCATTAACTGCTGTAACACACTTTGCAAGATTAAAAGTTTCAGATAAATATACATCTTTGGCATAAGATAATTTACATATAATTTCTTTATGTTTATTTAAGTTTTCAGAAAATTTTGAATTGGAAGTCTCAATGTAAATTGCAGTTTTTTTGCCTTGAGGTACATTCATCTCACGTCTGAGATTTCTAACAGATTTTATAACAGATATTATTATTTTTACATCTTCTTCAGATTCTTCAAAAACCCATTCAGATTTAAATTTGGGAAATTCAGAAATCATTATCGACTTTTCTTTATGAGGGAAAGAAAGCCAAATTTCTTCAGTTACAAATGGCATAAATGGATGAAGTAATTTCAAAATGTTAGTCATAACAAAAATTAAAACTTCTTTTTTACCTGAAATTTTTGAAAATTCTATATACCAATCGCAAAACTCATCCCATATAAAATCATAAAGTTTTTGAGCGGCAATACCAAGTTCAAATTTTTCTATATTGTCAGAAATTTCTTTAGATACCTTATTCAATCTGCTTACAATCCAACAATCTACAGTGCTCATTTCAGAAGGTAGTTTTAACTCTGGATCTTTTTCATCTATGTTCATGTGAACAAATCTTGCAGCATTCCATATTTTATTTGCAAAATTTCTGCTTGCTTCTACTTTTTCATAAAAGAACCTCATATCATTGCCGGGACTAGTTCCCAAAATTAACGAAAATCTTAAAGCATCTGCTCCGTATTTTTCTATAATTTCAATTGGGTCTACTCCATTTCCAAGAGATTTGGACATTTTTCTCCCTTGAGAATCCCGAACTAATCCATGAATCAGTACATTTTCAAAAGGTGGAACTTTCATTATTTCAATAGATGAAAAAATCATCTTTGCAACCCAAAAGAATATTATATCGTAACCTGTAACTAGTACTTTTGTGGGATAAAAATATTCAAGTTCAGGTGTTTTTTCAGGCCATCCTAATACGGAAAAAGGCCATAAACCGGAAGAAAACCATGTGTCCAAAGTGTCTTCATCTTGATGGATGTCAGACGAACCACATTTACTACACTTACAAATGTCTTCTCGAGAAACAATTACTTCTCCGCATTCATTACAATACCATACAGGTATTCTGTGACCCCACCATAACTGACGCGAAATACACCAATCTTTAATATTTTCCATCCAATGGTAATAAATTTTGCTGAATCTTTCCGGAACAAATGAAGTCTTTTTGTTTTTTACGCAATCAATTGCCGGTTTAGCAAGTGACTCCATTTTAACAAACCATTGAGTGGAAACCCGTGGTTCAACTACAGTTGAGCATCTGTAACAAACTCCGACATTATGTTTTATTTCTTTTATACTTTCAATATATCCTTGATTTTTTAGATCTTCAACAAGAAGTTTTCTAGCTTCATATCTGTCAAGTCCTTGATATTTTCCCGCTATTTCATTCATTACCGCGGATTCATCCATAACTTTTATAATTTTTAAATTATGTCTGTTTCCTACTTCAAAATCATTCGGATCATGAGCGGGTGTTATTTTTAAAGCTCCCGTTCCAACTTCCATATCTACATAATCATCATAAATTATAGGTATTTCTCGCCCAACTATAGGAATTGTGACTGATTTTCCCTTTAAATGACTATATCGTTTATCAGCGGGATTTACAGCAATAGCCACATCTCCAAACATCGTTTCCGGACGTGTGGTAGCAACGGTTATAAAG
>CAKUZC010000031.1 GCA_934718145.1 uncultured Eubacteriales bacterium
GCATCAAATTCATAAGTTGCATTGTATTGGTTTTATCTACGACAGCAATGCTTCTTAAATTTCTTTTTCTCTTTCTTGTTTTTTTATTAAGAATGTGGCTTTTATTAGCATGTGCTCTTAATATTTTTCCTGAAGATGTAACTTTGAAGCGCTTTTTCGCTCCACTATGAGTCTTTAATTTGTACATAACACGAGGAAACACAATTCGGTAAATTTACAAATACCTGTATTTCCAATTCACTACCTTTCTTTTGTAATTTTCTAAATTTTAAGATTAAAACCAAGGTATTTCAGAAATAAACTTCATTTATTTTTTCCAAAACAATTCTAAACGGAATCAGAATTTTCCGTATTAATGTTTTCAATAGTCGAAGAAAGTTCCTTATTTTCCAAATTGGTATCAACATTATCAACAGCTAAAGGAAGTTCTTTATTTTCCAAGTTAGCATTAACACTGTCAACAGTTGAAGAAGCTCCTTTCTTATTTGATTCTGCATTTTTATCGGTTTTGGAACTCTGAGGTTTTACGTTAGCTTTTGCCAAAAGGAATACAGTCATGGAACGTCCCTCCAATTTCGGAGGTTTGTCAAGAGTTGCAAATTCAGAGCAAGCATCTGCAAATCTATTAATTACATCTGCTCCAACTTCCGGATGAGTTACTTCTCTGCCTTTAAATCTCAAAGAAACCTTTACTTTATATCCTTTGCCCTCAATAAACTCCCTTGCACGAGCAACTTTGGTGTCAAAGTCGTGAACATCAATATTTACAGAAAGTCTAATTTCTTTTACTTCTATAACTTTTTGATTCTTCTTAGACTCTTTCTCCTTTTTGGCAAGCTCAAACCTATACTTTCCATAGTCTATAATCTTACATACCGGTGGATTAGCATTTTCGGCAATTTTAACAAGATCCAAATTCGCCGTAGCTGCAATCTCCTTGGCTTTTTGTATTGAAACAATTCCTAATTGCGTGCCGTCGGTATTGATAAGCCTAACCTCTTTATCTGTTATCATGTCGTTAATCTGAAGTTCCTTATTGCTAATATTCAAGCACCTCCACAAATTTATTAAAATACAAAAATATTGTATGAATCAAATCTGCGACTCATACAATAAATTCCACAAACAACTCAAACACAAGCTGTTCAAAAATTATTGACCCTTAGAAAACCTTTTTCCAAAGGTGAGAACAAATTTGCTCCACTTTATTCTTCCCATATATTCTACTTTATTTATAAAATTATGTCAAGACTACTTTAAAATATTCGATTTCAAGCTTTAACAAATTTAAATTTCTGTGCATTGGTACCATTGGGTTCCCAACACCTTATATTGGTTCCTGAACGGGAGTTTGCAGATTCTACATCTGCACAAAGATTATTACAAGCCGAAACAATGTAAAAATATCCTCTTTCCGCCGGTATCAAATACCATCTTTGAGCCAGCGAACCGTTTCTTGAATACTGCCATATGTTAGTTCCCATTTGTTTACTCGCTTCTCTTACGTCAACTCTTTTATTCGAACAAAGAGGTACTAAAATATATGTTCCGTCACTTTGCAAACGTACTCTAAATTTTTGTGCGTTGGTGCCATTCTTTTCCCAAAGTCTTAAGTTTGCTCCATTTCTATTTGACGCACTTTCTATATCCATTACTTTCCCTTTTTCCAGTGCACTTTCAATCACATATGTGCCATTATTTAGTTCGGGTTTTTCATAGCATGTTGGATGAGGGAATAATCTATTCATTACAACCTTGGCATATGCATAATTTGCACGTGAATAACTACCGTTTCCACCGGTATTTATACAAAAAAGAGGTACATTATAACTTGCAAACGGTGCTGATGCTATGTCTATATATACTCCATTTAATCTATTGACTTTTCTATTGTATTTATTTAATACGTAAAAATTGTAAAAAGTTTGATGCTGCAACGCCCTAACGTCTCTTTTAAGTGCTTCAAGAGAAAAATATGCATATTTATTTTTTTCCTTTACGACATCATATACTTCTTTTAAGTCATCCAAATTTTCTCCTAGAGCATTATGAGGGAAATGACTGAAATTTTTAAATGGAACAAAAATGTCTTTTCCTAAAATTTCATATAAAAACATGATTGAAGAAAGTTTTCTATAAACAAAAACTTCATGACTATGAGAGCTTTTTTTAGTATAATTTTTAAACACTTTTTCATATTTATTTTTATAACTGTCATACTGATTTTTTTCAATTCTTTTATCATAAAGTATATACGGAACAACTTTACCATCTTGAACATAGAAAAAATCTGACTTTTTCAGCGGTTTACCTATAAAATAATCATCATTCATGTATATAAAATTATCCGACACTCCAAATTTTTTCAGTTTCCAAAAGTTGAACTCAAATGTAATTGAAGATTCGCTATCAAAACCCAAAACATCTTTATCTCTGATATATTCTATTTTATCACTTATAGATTTACTATCTTTAAAATATCTTACTTTTTCATTGGGCATTACAATATATATCTTTCGAATCCAAGGAATATTTTTCAATATTGATCTAACAGAATATTTTAATTCATCATTATCTTCATCTTTTTTAATATGCGGCAATCCTTTTCTGCATAATTTTGGATCGGTAAGATCAATATATTTTATAACAACATCAATAGGCTCTTTTTCAAGAATTTCGCTGTCTGTGGATGCAAACACCGCACTAAAACAGGAAAATACAACCGCACTCAAACACAATAAAAAAATCAGAAATTTATTTTTTCTCATTTTAAATTATTTCCTCCTTGAAGCAGGATATTTCTTACAAATATCTTTATAAAAAGCAGTTTTTCGAGCGTAGTCCCACCAATGTCTTCCAAAAGCTACTTTGGGATTATTCCAAGGTTTACATATACAATGAATTATTGATAAATTATCAAAAGCATTTTCCATTTCTTTTTGAGTATATCCGTTTTTACAATACTTCTTCCAATCATTTCTTTGAGAATAATAATTAAACATCCCAAAACGAGGAGGAAGTTTACCAATTTTTCCGCGGCAAACGTAATTTATAACGGTTTGATCATGCTGAGCCAACTTATTATTGTTCGCTCTTATAAATTTATTAAACTTTTGAACTACTCTGTCTCTTCGCATGTCTTTTAGATTCATTACCATTACTCCGGAACATATGTACTTGTCACACTTTATTCCAAATTTGCTGAGTCTGTGAGGATAATCGTCTAAAAGCCCTCTACAATAAAGTCCTCTCATATCTAAATTATACATTTCACGTAAATCTTTAAATATAAGTGTATCGCCGTCCAACCATAAAATTTTATCAATATTCGGTAACTTGTCCGGAAGCGATAGACGATAATAGGCAGGAGTTGTTATGTGACCCTTATCATAAGCACTACTGTACGCTTTTTCCATATTTATAAACTTTATCTTACATCTGCTATATTTTTTAATAAGAGACATAATTTTATTTTTATTATCGGTTTTAAAATTTGAAGGATGCATTATGTAAAAATCGTAATATGTATCTCTGGAAGCATTTTCCATAATAGAAGTTATCGACACAATTGTAGGGTAAGTATATCCGTCGTCCAAAGCCATTGCTATCGGAATATTTACTTGAGACTTTTTTTGCTGGGGATCTATTGCAAAAATATTTATACATGCCAAAAACATGAAAACACTTGCAAAGACAAACGTAAAAACAGTTTTAAATTTTAAATTTTGTTTCATATTATCCATTTCTCCTTAAACTTTGATAATAATTTAAAAAACTACAATAATTTACTTTTTAAATACAATATATGCAATTAACGGATCTTATTTTCACTCCTTTTTTAGAATAATTTTGAATGTTTTATACTCCTTTCACAATTTAAAATCGTTATCAATACCTATATATTACATAATATTTTAATTAACGTAAACTCAGAAAATATTTTTTAATTATTATACATAAAAACATAAATTAAAAATCAAATCTTTAATCAAATTATATTATTAATTCGAACTTTCAAGCACATTCGACATAAACTGCTTTATTTAAAATTCTACAAATTTGAACAAAAAAATAAGTCAGCCTATAAAGCTGACTAATTTAAAATAATTAACTTTATTACTTGAGAACTTTTGAACAGCCTTCAAAGAATTTTTTTGTCTCTCCGGAACTTTTAAATTCACATAAATAAACATTCATTCCTTGTCTTTTAGATTCAGGTAATTCACTCAAAGCGTCATGTATAGCGCTAAGAGCAATTATTGAACCTCTCGTTCCTACTCCGGGAACTGCAAAAATACCGGTACTTATTGCCGGAACAACTATATTTTTTATATCTTTTTCAGCAGATACTTTTACTGTATTGTAATATGCATTATATAACTTTTCATATGCAACTTTTTCATCTAAATAATTTCTAAAATCAGGTCCTACAGTTTGCATAACATAGTCTGCATTTTTACACTTTTTAGCTATTCCATATGAATGATGTATAAATACATTTCCGTCTCCTATCTCGTGATTACCTTTGCTTTTCCAATCATTAATTTCAGGAACTGAATCTATTCCCATAGCATCAAAAACAGCTTTACATACACCTAAGCCCTTAACACCATAGGTGTTTGCCGCGTTTACGACAACTGTTTTTCCTTGATTACCGATTTCATTTAAGAATTCTTCATCTACTACACTACGATTTACAATTTTAACATGCTTTTTAAGTAACCCAACTTCCTTGCCGAAAAGTGTAGTCCTTGCAGCGTTATATCCCAATTTTAGTTTTGTTTCAGAACTATCCGAATTACCATTGAATAATCGATAAGTAATATACCCGCCTAAAACTAAACCACAAGTTCCAAGTGCCACAATTTTAACAACAGAAGAACTTTTTTCTTCTTTTTGCTCCGGTTCCATAGCTTTAGACACAGAACAAAATGGAGAACTTAAAAAAAGAAGACATCCCATGGATTTACTGAAAAATTTCATTGCACTTTTTTTAATCATATAATATACCTCATTTAACAAATATCATGTATCTATTTTACTATAATTAAGTTAAAAAGTCAATCAAATTATATTAAATTATAATTATACATTATTAATAATTTTATAAATTAAAAATCCACCCTTTAATCAGGTGAATTTTACTGTACAATTCTTATTTAGTTGAAGATCTGTTTGTTTCTTGTGTTTCCCCTTTATCCTCCAAGAGAACTATGTTTACATCAAACGAATTGGAGCCGATGCGATTTGAAGATGTTCGATAAATTGAAAGTTTAACACTTTCTCCGGGTTTATGACTATAAAGTTCGCTGTAAAATACATCCATACTTGTAATAGTCACATCGTTTATCTTTGTTATTATATCTCCTTCTCTGACTCCGTTTGCAGTAAGGTTACTGTCATTACTAATTTCGGAAACTATTATTCCTATAGGAACATTATAAATTTGAGCTTGATAATTGCTTACCATTTTTCCTGAAAGACCCAAACGCACTCTTCCCGAAACATAACCTTTTTCAATTATGTCATCTACAATTGATTTAACAGTATTGCTTGGAATTGCAAATCCCATTCCTTCACAGTGTGCAACAGCAATCTTAGAAGAGTTTATGCCTATTACTTGACCGTACATATTAATGAGCGGTCCACCGGAATTTCCGGGATTTATAGCTGCATCAGTCTGTATGTACTTGACAAGACTGTTGGCTGAACCCGATGAACAACGGTTAATTGCGGAAATTATGCCTCTTGTCAATGAACTTGCAAAATTGAGGCCAAGAGGATTTCCCAACGCCAAAGCTGAAGCTCCGACTTTTACATTATCTGAATTTCCGAATTTTGCGGGTGTTAACCCCGTTTTGTCAACCTTTATAACTGCTATATCGGTCTTACTGTCATAGCCTATCACTTTTCCGGAAAACTCTTCATTAGTGTTTAAGACAATCTTTATATTATTATCTTTAGAATTCCCGACAACGTGAGAGTTTGTTACAACATAACCTTTTTCGCTTATTATTATTCCTGAACCTTCACTTACCGGATCTGATATTATGTCTGCTTTGGAATCATAAACAACAACTCCTACCACTGACGGCGAAACTCTTTCATAAATCGTCTCTGCTGAAAGTTCATTGGGGTCTTCCGGTTTTTGTTCAAACTTTATTTCAGATTCTCCCGGTGTATGATTTTGGGTCTGTGAATTAGTTTGAAGAGAAGAATTTACATATCCTGAATTTCCTTTTTTAAGAGAGTATACGATGTACGAAATAAGCATTACTAAAAGTGCAGCCAGCAATATCAATGATATTGTTAAGAACGTTTTTGTATTGTTTTTCTTAGGTTCTTGTATATCTATATTGATTTCTTTATCGTCCTCATTTTCAGAAAAATCTTCACTGCTGTCTGAAAATTTAATCGGAATAGAGGCTTTTTTCGGGTAGCTGTATTCTTGATCTTCTCGAGAATTGTTTTCTTCAAAATTATCCTGCATAAAATTCACTCCTTTTCATATAAACAAAACTGACTTTACTCTGCCGAATTCATCATACCGTAAAACTGTTCTTCGTTCATCTTTTCATTATTAATTAAAAATTCAGAAATCTGATGGAGCTTTTCAATATTATCGGAAAGTATTTTCTCAGTTTTTGAAAAACACATTGTAATTATTTTACTTATCTCTTCATCAATTTTAGTCGCAGTAGTCTCCGAATAACTCTTAACATGCCCCATATCTCTGCCTATAAATACTTCATCATCTTCAGAGTTATATACTATCGGACCTAAAACATCGCTCATTCCAAATTTTGTAACCATTGAACGTGCAATTGAAGTTGCCCTTTGTAAATCATTTGAAGCTCCGGTTGAAATATCACCCAAAATTAACTTTTCAGCCGCAATTCCTCCCAAAAGTACAACTATTCTTTCAAGCATTTTATTTCTAAAAGTACAGCTTTCATCTTTTTCAGGTAATGAAAGTGTATATCCTCCTGCTCTTCCTCGTGGGATGATAGATATTTCATGAACTTTATCTTGAGTCTTACAAAAATACGTTGCAACAGCGTGACCAGATTCGTGATAAGCAGTATGTTTTTTATCTTCTTCAGTCAGTATTCTTGATCTCTTTTCCGGACCCATGGAAACTTTTGCTATAGATTCTTCAATTTCTTTCATTGTTATGAATTTAAGACCACTTCTCACAGCTAAAATTGCAGATTCATTCAATAAATTTTCCAAATCAGCTCCTGTAAATCCCGCAGTCGTTTTGGCAACAGTTTTTAGACTAACTTCCGGAGCAAACGGTTTTCCTCTAGCATGGACTTTAAGGATCTCTTCTCTTCCCTTCATATCCGGATAACCAACGGTAACTTGTCTGTCAAACCTTCCCGGTCTTACCAAAGCAGGGTCGAGTATATCAAATCTATTTGTGGCAGCTATTACTATAACGCCCTCATTTTTACCAAACCCATCCATCTCTACCAAAAGTTGATTGAGAGTCTGCTCTTTTTCATCGTGTCCACCGCCAAGTCCCGCTCCTCTTTTGCGTCCTACAGCATCAATTTCATCTATGAATATAACACAAGGAGAATTTTTCTTAGCTTGTTCAAATAAGTCCCTTACTCTGGAAGCACCCACGCCTACAAACATCTCAACAAAATCAGAACCGGAAATTGAAAAGAAAGGAACGCCGGCTTCCCCTGCAACTGCACGTGCAAGCAAAGTTTTACCGGTACCGGGAGGTCCAATGAGCAAAAAGCCTTTCGGAATTCTTGCTCCCAACTCATTGTATTTACCGGGATTTTTAAGAAAATCAACTATTTCCGCAAGTTCGGTTTTTTCTTCGTCTGCTCCGGCAACATCATTAAAAGTTACTTTATTCGCTTCATTAGCCATATTTCTAATTCTGGCTTTTCCGAATCCCATTTGTCGATTAGGATCACTTATAACGCTTATTTTGCGTAAAAAGAACCATCCTACAATTGCCAAAATTACAATCGGAAGTATAACAAAGACAAACGCACTAACAATCCATGATGTATCGGCAGGTTTTGTTAAATCGTAAATCATGGGAGAATCAGGATTTTCTTTGTTGTACTCTTCAATATAATCTTTTATATCTGTATACATTACATTTACGCTCGGTGCGGTATAATAAATCATACTGCCGTCTTTGAGCTTTATTTCCATGTTTCCAGTACCTATGTTCATATCATATTGAACAACTTGATGATTTTTAAATTTATTGACTATTTCGGAATAATTGTACGTCTTAGAAGGGGTTATCCCGTTTATAACTGCAAAAATCAAAATTATAAGCAATGGTAATCCGAGAAACGCAAATATTCCGCGCCAAGAACTACGTTTATTATCCACTTATTAACTCACTCCCACAATTGATTTTATATGTATTCAGGATTTAAAATTCCTATGAAAGGCAATGTACGGTATTTTTCATTGTAGTCCATACCGTAACCTATAACGAAATCATCCGGAATTTCATGACCTATATAATCGGCTTCTATGTCTGTTTTACGACAATTGGGCTTGTCAAGAAGTGTACATATTTTTATACTTGAAGGTTCGCGAAGCTTAAACATTTCAGTAACGCACTTTAGTGTATAACCGCTCTCGAGTATATCTTCAACTATTAAAACATCAAAACCTCTTATATCAATATTTAAATCTTTAAGAATATTGACATTTCCTCCATTATTTTTTGTACCGGTATAACTAGATACAGACATAAAATCAATCTTACACGGTAAAGTAATTTCCCTCATTAAATCTGCCATAAAAACTACTGACCCCTTTAGCAAACTTACGAGAAGT
>CAKUZC010000032.1 GCA_934718145.1 uncultured Eubacteriales bacterium
TAATAAGATATGGAGTGATGCATCGTAACACTTTTATAGATTCTCCACGACTTTTGAATTCAGACTACAGCATGAGGGAAAACAAAAACTTATTTTTTGCAGGTCAAATAACCGGAGTTGAAGGGTACATGGAATCTGTTTCTTCAGGTTTGATTTCAGGAATAAATGCGGCTAGAAGAGTTTTGAATCAAGAACCGTTCTTTATGCCTAAAATTACTGTGATAGGTGCTCTTTCTAACTATATAAGTGATGAAGGTATACTTAACTTTCAACCGATGGGAGCAAATTTTGGTATAATTTCTCCATTAAATGAGGTTATCAAAGACAAAAAAATGAGGTATAATGAATTTGCAAGTCGTTCTGTCAATTATATTAAGAGTATAAATATTTAAAAAGGAGGAAAATAATGAAAATAATAGTTGACGCGTTCGGAGGAGATAACGCTCCTCTTGAAATAATAAAAGCATCCAGAATGGCATGTGATGAGTTCGGCTATGAAATAGTTTTGGTGGGTGATGAATCAAAAATAAAGAGTGTCGCTGAAAAAAATAAAATTTCACTTGAAAACATACTTATAGAGCATGCACCCGATGTGATATCTATGGAAGAACACCCAACTGAAATAATGAAATCTAAGGTTAATTCTTCAATGGCACAAGGTCTTAGAATGCTTTCGGAAAACAAAGGAGATGCTTTTGTATCGGCCGGAAACAGCGGTGCATTATGTGTGGGAGCAACTCTGATAGTTAAAAGGATAAAAGGAATAAAACGTTGTGCTTTTGCTCCTGTCATACCTAAAAGTAACGGATTTTTCATGTTGATTGACAGTGGTGCAAATATAGAATGTCGTCCCGAAATGCTAAGGCAATTTGGAGTGATGGGTTCTGTTTATATGAAAAATGTCATGACTGTTGCAAACCCGAGAGTAGGATTAGTAAATATCGGTACAGAAAAAACAAAAGGAGGAGAATCTCTTTTTGAAGCATTTAATCTTCTGGAAAACAGTGATATAAATTTCATAGGTAATATCGAAGCAAGAGATATCCCGGGAGACGTTGCTGACGTCGTAGTGACAGATGGATTTACCGGAAATGTAATTTTGAAATTTTATGAAGGAATGGCTAAAGCTCTTTTGGGGAAATTCAAAGATATACTTACAAAAGATTTTAAAAATAAAATTGCAGCATCTATAATAAGACCGGATATTATTGAAATGAAAAAACATATGGATTATAAAGAATATGGTGGAGCTCCATTGATAGGTATTTCTAAATCAGTTTTTAAAGCTCACGGAAATTCTGATGCAAAAACATTTAAAAATGCAATAAGACTTGCGGCTGAGTATTCAAAAAGAAATGTTGTTAAACTTATAACGGATTCTTTAAAAAGAGAAAAATCAAAAATCGAAACAGATGAGTAAATATTTTTATTGACAGTAGGGAGGATGGTAGTGATGAACGAATTGGAAAAGAAAATAGGATATACTTTCAATAACAAAAGATTTTTGAAAATAGCACTTACACACTCTTCTTATGCAAATGAGTCCGGTGGAAGACTTTCAAGTTATGAACGTTTGGAATTTTTGGGAGATTCAATATTAGGAGTGATTACTTCTGACTATATTTTTAAAAATTTCCCTCAATATCCTGAAGGTGATTTAACTAAGCTTAGAGCTTCTCTTGTTTGTGAAAAGCAATTATGTGTTTTTTCGCGTGAATTGGGAATCAGTGAATATGTTAAGTTAAGCAGAGGAGAAAGTCACTGCGGAGGTAAAGAACGCCCATCGATTTTGGCTGATGTTTTTGAAGCAATATGTGCCGCCATATATATTGATTCAGGAGGATTTGAAGAAGCTTCCAAGTTTATTCTCAGATTTATAATTCCTGCGATAAAACAACCTATAACAGCTGATATTCAGGATTATAAAACGAGTTTGCAAGAGATAGTACAAAAAAATCCGGAAGAAACAATAGAATATGTTTTAGTTAAGGAGAGCGGGCCAGACCACAACAAACGCTTTACTATGGAAGCTAGGATAAACAACAATCGTGTAGGAGTCGGAACGGGTAAAAGCAAAAAAGAGGCGGAGCAGCATGCTGCTCGTGAAGCGTTGGCATTGATGGGATATTGAGTTTAGACGGAGGAAATTAAATGGGATTTTTCGATAAAATTAAAAATGGTTTGAAAAAAACTCGTGATAATATTTCAAATAAAATTAATCTTATAATTAATTCATTTACAAAGATAGATGAAGAGTTTTTCGAAGAACTTGAAGAAACTATGATAGCAAGTGATATAGGGGTGGAGACTGCTCAAGAATTATGTGAAAAATTAAGGGCAGAGGTCAAAAAAAGAGGTCTTAAAGATCCTTCTGAAATCACACAAGCACTTAAAGATATCATGACAGAAATGCTCGAATGTGATAACAGTCTTGATATTTCAAAGACACCCGCAGTAATATTGGCTTTAGGAGTCAATGGTGTCGGAAAAACCACGACAATCGGTAAACTTGCGGATAGTTTGAAATCTCAAGGAAAAACGGTTCTTTTGGCTGCGGCCGATACTTTCAGAGCAGCAGCGGCGGAACAATTGGACATATGGGCAAAAAGAGCAGATTGCCCGATAGTAAAGCAACCTGAAGGTTCAGATCCTGCCGCAGTAGTTTTTGACGCTATATCTTCTGCAAAGTCAAAAAATATTGATGTTGTTATATGTGATACAGCAGGGAGACTTCATAACAAGAAAAATTTAATGGGAGAACTTGAAAAAATAAACAGAATTATTTCGAGAGAGTTGCCGGATTCCTCAAAGGAGATATTACTTGTTTTGGACGCCTCCACGGGACAAAATGGTCTTAACCAAGCCATTGAATTTGGAAAATCCCTTAATATCACCGGAATAATTTTGACTAAGCTTGACGGAACTGCCAGAGGAGGAATAATTCTTTCTATAAAGAAAAAACTTGGAGTGCCCGTGAAATTTATTGGAGTCGGAGAAGGAATTGAAGATTTGCGTCCATTTGATGCCAAAGAGTTTGTAGAAGCGATTTTTGAAAGCGAGGAATCTAAAAATTAATGCAAAGTTACGAATACTATAAAAACGAACTCAAAAAAATTCTTTCACCGGAACGATTTGAGCATTGTATAAATGTTTCGTTAATGGCAGAAGAATTGGCAAAAAATTATGGAGTCGATTCGGAAAAAATTAAACTAGCCGGACTTTTGCATGATATATGCAAGGAAAAATCAGATGAAGAAAATATCTCCATATTGAAAAACAACGGATATTTTGACTCTTCAGATGAAATTAGTGCCGTTAAAATTTTACACGGCCCTGCAGCATCATTTTTGCTGAAAGAAAAATATAATATAAATGACACTGAAATATTAAATGCTGTACGATATCATACTACCGGCAGAAAGAATATGTCTTTGTTTGAAAAAATAATATTTACGGCTGATTATATTTCTGCAGAAAGAGATTGGCCCAACGTAGAAAAAATTCGTGAGATGGCGTTTAAAAATATTGATGAAGCAGTGCTTATAAAGTCTGTTTATGCAATTAAAAAATGTATAAATAACTCTCAAAGTATAGATATCAACACAGCGGAACTTTACAATGAATTAATTACAAGGATGGGTTAAATGAATTCACAAGAACTGGCAATAAAAATAAAAGAAATACTTGATGATAAAAAAGGAATAGATTCAGAAATAATATATGTAGGGGAAAAGACAACATTTACAGATTATTTTGTACTTGTTACAGGTACAAGCAGTACACATGTTAAAGCTTTGGCAGGAGAAGTAGAAGCTAAATTGTCAGAGGAAGGAATTGCCCCTTTTAATTTCGAAAAAAAGATGTCTGATTCATGGATAGCTCTAGATTACAGAAATGTAATAGTGCATATATTTTCTGAAGAAGCGAGAAAGTTATATAATTTAGAAAAACTCTGGAAATAAAATTAAGTGAATGAAGTGATAAATCGTGAAAAATAATTTTGAAAAATATGCTCCTGAAATTATAGAAAAGAAGTGGCAAAAAATCTGGGACGAAAAGTCTGCTTTTCATGCAAAGAATGAGTATGATAAACCTAAATTTTATGCACTCGTAGAATTTCCTTATCCTTCGGGTCAAGGCTTGCATGTCGGTCATCCCAGAAGTTATACTGCGCTTGATATTGTGGCACGTAAAAAAAGAATGCAAGGTTATAATGTTCTCTATCCAATGGGATGGGATGCTTTTGGACTTCCAACTGAAAACTATGCAATAAAAAATAAAATTCATCCAAGAATCGTAACTGAAAAAAATATATCGAGATTTAAAAGTCAATTGCAAGCATTGGGACTTTCTTTTGATTGGAATCGAGAAATAGATACAACTGATCCTTCATATTATAAGTGGACTCAGTGGATATTTTTACAGATGTTTAAAAAGGGTTTGGCATATAAAAGTGAAGCAGCTGTAAACTGGTGTACATCATGTAAATGTGTTTTAGCTAATGAAGAGGTTGTAAATGGAGTTTGTGAGCGGTGCGGAAGTGAAGTCATACATAAAGTAAAATCTCAGTGGATGCTCAAAATTACGGAATATGCACAAAGACTTATAGACGATTTGGAACTTGTAGATTATCCCGAAAGAGTGAAAGCACAACAAATTAATTGGATAGGACGCTCAACAGGTGCAGAAATTGATTTCCCAACCAGTGTAGGAAAAAATCTTAAAGTATATACTACTCGTCCTGATACAATTTTCGGTGTTACTTATATGGTTATTTCTCCTGAACATCCCATCATAGAAGAATTTAGAAATGAGATTAAGAATATAGCTGAAATTGAGAATTACAGACAAGAAGCTAACAAAAAATCTGATTTTCAGAGGACGGAACTCAATAAAAATAAGACAGGAGTAAAGATAGAAGGTATAACAGCTAAAAATCCCGTAAGCGGAAAAGAAATACCTGTTTTTGTATCTGACTATGTTTTGATGAGTTATGCCCAAGGAGCGATAATGGCAGTTCCGGCACACGACGAAAGAGACAAAGCATTTGCAAAAAAATATAATCTTCCTGTTTTAGAAGTAATTGACGAAAATGGAAAAGTAATTAATTCAGAGTTTTTAAACGGCAAAAACTCACAAGAAGCTAAATCAGAAATTATTTCTTACCTTGAAAAAAAAGGTATAGGAAAAGCCAAAGTTAATTACAAACTTCGTGATTGGGTATTTTCTCGCCAACGTTATTGGGGAGAGCCTATTCCGATAATTCACTGTGAAAAATGTGGATATGTTCCTGTTCCGGAATCGGAGTTGCCGCTTAATTTGCCGGATATAGAAGATTTTGAATCTCTTGAAGGTGGCGAATCTCCCTTGGATAATATTTCTTCATGGGTAAATACAACTTGTCCGCATTGTGGAGCAAAAGCTAAACGTGAAACTGATACAATGCCGCAGTGGGCAGGATCTTCATGGTATTTTCTTCGTTATCTTGATCCACACAATGATAAAAATCTTGCCGACCCTGATGCAATTAAATATTGGATGCCTGTTGATTGGTACAACGGCGGAATGGAGCATACAACTTTGCATTTGCTTTACAGTCGATTTTGGTACAAATTTTTGTACGATATAGGAATTGCACCCAGTCCCGAACCATATAAAAAACGAACCAGCCATGGAATGATTCTCGGAGAAAACAATGAAAAAATGAGCAAATCCAGAGGTAACGTAGTTAACCCCGATGATATTGTTAGAGAATTTGGAGCGGATACTTTGCGTGTTTACGAAATGTTTATCGGAGATTTTGAAAAACCGGCTCCATGGAATACATCAGGAATTAAGGGTAGTCGCAGGTTTATAGAGAGGTACTGGGGCCTAAGAGAAATTCTTGATGACAATAAAGGAGCAATAAGTTCCAAATTAGAAACTGCCTTCCATAAAACGATTAAAAAAGTTCAAGAAGATATAGACGGTCTTAAATTTAACACTGCTATTGCATCTCTTATGGGACTTATAAATAATATATACGATGAAGGCTTTATAACATCGGAATATTTAAGAATTTTTACACTTCTTTTAAGTCCTTTTGCTCCTCACGTTACAGAAGAAATGTGGTCGGAATGTAGTTTTGGAAAAGGTTTTGCATCACTTGCTTCATGGCCGCTCTACGATGAAAAGAAATGCGTTGAGAATGAAGTACCTGTAGTTCTTCAAGTTAACGGAAAAATGAGAGGTAAAGTACTTGCTCCTCTTGGAGTCTCTCAAGAAGAAATTTTGGAATCTGCAAAAAAGGAAGAAAGTTTCAGCAGAGCTATTGAGGGAAAAAGCATAATAAAAGTGATATATGTTCCTGGAAGGATATTAAACGTTGTAGCTAAATAAATAATAAACTTTGTATTGCTTTGCATAAATTTTATAAAACATTCAATATCGGAGGGATTTAATGGAAAACAGTAATACACAAAAGATGATAGATGAATTGGTTTTTAAAGCAAGAAACGCTTTAAGTCAATACATGAAAATGAGTCAGGCGGATATTGATAAAATTGTTGAAGCCATGGCACTTGCAGCAGTCGAAAACCATGTTGTGTTTTCTGAAAAAGCAGTATCGGAAACCGGACGTGGAATAATTGAAGATAAGATAATAAAAAATATGTTCGCTTCTGAATATATTTATAATTCAATGAAACACCGGAAGACTGTTGGAATAATAGATAAAAATGATGAAGAAAATTATATTAAAATCGCAGAACCTCTTGGCGTTGTTGCGGGAGTAACTCCGGTTACCAATCCCACTTCAACAGTTGTTTTTAAATCGCTTATATGTGCAAAAACAAGAAATCCAATAATATTTGGTTTTCATCCCGGAGCTCAAAAATGTTGTACATTTGCAGCGAAAATTTTAAGAGACGCAGCTATAAAAGCAGGTGCACCCGAAAACTGTATTCAATGGATAGAGTACCCGTCAATTCAGGCAACTTCTTCTCTTATGAATCATGTTGGCGTTGATGTCGTCCTTGCTACGGGCGGTTCAGGTATGGTGAAGTCCGCTTATTCCACCGGAAAGCCGGCTTTGGGGGTAGGCCCCGGAAATGTACCATGTTATATTGAAAAAAGTGCAAAATTGGAAAGAGCATGCAATGATTTAATTCTTTCTAAAACTTTTGATAACGGAATGATTTGTGCTTCAGAACAATCTGTTGTCGTTGACGAGGGTATAGCTTCTGAGTTTGAAAATATAATGATTAAAAACGGTTGCCTATTTTTAAATGAAGAAGAAATTAAAAAACTTACAGCTTATATGATAAATCCGGAAAAAGGAACCTTAAACGGAGTTGTTGCAGGTAAAAGTGCAGCTGCAATAGCCGAATCTGCTGGAATAAGTGTTCCGAAAAATACTAAAATTCTTATAGTTAAACTTGACGGTGTGGGAAAAGATTATCCACTATCGGTAGAAAAATTGTCGCCGGTTCTGTCATATTACAAGGTCAAAGATTTTTTTGAAGGTTTTGAAATATGTAAAGAAGTTTTGAAATTTAATGGTGAAGGTCATACTGCGGTAATTCATTCACAAGATGAGCAAATAATTGAAAAATTTGGAGAAATGATGGATGCCGGAAGAATAATAGTAAATTCTCCATCTTCACAAGGTGCAATCGGAGATATATACAACTGTGCGACTCCTTCACTTACTCTGGGATGCGGTTCAAAAGGAAAAAATTCCACGACTGACAATATTTCCGTTAATAATCTTTTAAACATAAAAAGAGTATTCAAAAGAAGGGTTAATATGCAGTGGTTTAAGGTGCCGTCTAAAATATATTTTGAAAAAGGTTCGATTTCATATCTGGAAGATATGCCGAACATTAGCCGTGTATTTATAGTTACCGATGAAACAATGGTAAAACTCGGAAATGTCCAAAAAGTCATGTACCATTTAAATAAAAGAAATGATAATTGTCAAATAGAGGTATTTTCGAGTGTAAGTCCTGACCCCGATGTAGAAACTGTTTGGAGTGGGCTCGAAGTTATGAAGCGGTTTTCCCCTGATGCAATAATTGCTTTGGGAGGAGGTTCTCCGATAGACGCTGCAAAAGCTATGTGGATGTTTTATGAGTATCCCGAACTTGATTTTGAAGGATTAAAACTCAAATTTATGGACATAAGAAAACGAGCTTTCAGATATCCAAATTCTCATAAAATGCCTTTAATTGCAATTCCAACTACTTCAGGAACCGGCTCAGAAGTGACATCATTTGCGGTAATTACTGATAAAAAAGAGAATGTAAAATATCCTCTTGCGGATTATTTCCTTACTCCAAGCGTTGCAATAATTGATCCGGATTTCGTAACTTCTCTTCCAAAATCTCCTACAGCCGATACAGGTATGGATGTTTTAACTCATGCAATTGAAGCTTATGTTTCTGTCATGGCATCTGATTACACGCGTGGCTTGAGTTTACAAGCAATCAAAATCGTCTTTGATTATCTTGAAAAATCAGTGAAGATCGGTGATGAAACCTCAAGAGAAAAAATGCATAATGCTTCAGCCATGGCTGGTATGGCTTTTGCCAATGCTTTCTTAGGGATTTGTCATTCTGTCGCTCATAAAATTGGCGGTGAATATGGTAT
>CAKUZC010000033.1 GCA_934718145.1 uncultured Eubacteriales bacterium
CATAACTGAACTTGACATTTTATGTTTTTTAGGTCTATTGCCGATAATCCACCTTTTATGGCTCCGCAAGTAGCGACGTTCATAAACCCCGGCAATTTTATTGTTCCGTGGGGAGTTTTGAATTCTCCTAATCTGGCATTCATTTCTTTTTTTAATAAAGTATACATAAATTTCTCCGGTTTAAAATTTATTTGATTTGTTGTATTATTGTATAAAATTATAGGAGGGCTATTATGAAAGTATTTTTAGCTATAAAGTATTATGAAGATATGAGAAATAAAAATTTGATAGAAAAAATATGTTCTTCACTTGAAAGCAAAAATTTAAATGTATTTGCTTTTGCTCGTAATATTCAAAATTATGGACCTTGTAAACTTTCCGGTAAAGAAGTTATGGATATTGCTTTTGATAAGATAAAACATTCTGATGCATTTGTAATTGATGCCTCTGAATTGAGTATAGGAATAGGCGTAGAAGCGGGCGTTGCATACTGTAACAACATTCCCATTTTTGTTATTGCACAGAAAAATGCATATGTGTCAGAATCAATAAAGGGAATAGCAAGAGAATGTTTTAGATATGATGTTCCTGAAGATATTTTAAACTTTGAAATAAAATTATGAATTTTTAATCATGTCTTTCATGGAATAGAGTCCGGGACTTTGCGTATATATAAACTTCGCTGCATGCAGTGCTCCCAAAGCGAATATATTTCTTGAACCGGCATGATGAGAAAGTGTTATTATTTCATCTTTTCCCGCAAAAATGATTTCATGTTCTCCGGGAATACTTCCACCTCGTACAGAATGTATTCCTATTTCATTTTTACTTCTTGGTGAACGCCTTTGAGTTCTGTCAAAGACATACCTTGTGTTATTATTTAAAGTTTCTGAAATTTCCTCCGCAATCATCATAGCAGTACCGCTGGGAGCATCAATTTTTTGATTGTGGTGTTTTTCTATAATTTCTATATCGAAGTTTTCTCCTAGAACTTTGGTAGCGGTTTTAGCGAGCTCTAAAAGAAGATTAATTCCAAGAGACATATTTCTTGAATAGAAAATCGGCACTTCATGTGCAACTTTCTTGATGTCTTCAATTTGATCGCCAGAAAGACCCGTAGTACAAATTACTGCGGGTATTTTATTTTTTTCACTATATTCTAAAATTGATGAAAGGGCAGAGGGGTGTGAAAAATCTATTATAACATCAGCAGATAAATTCACTTTTTCTATGCTTTCAAAAACAGGAAATTCATTGCTTTCAGAATGATTTATATCTACTCCTGCCACAACAACAGAATTTTCAAATTTCTCAACCGACTCTACTATAGCTTTTCCCATTTTTCCGTTACATCCGCAAATTATTATTTTCATGTTCGTGTTTTTTCCCATCCTTCTTTAGATATTATATCAATGAAAATTTTTTCATTATACTTTCGAGTTTTTTATAATTTTCTTCATTTAAAATATCGAGCGGCATGCGACACTTTCCGCAATCATATCCCATCATATTCAAAGCTTCCTTAACCGGTATGGGATTTACATCGCAAAACATTGCATTCATAAGTTCCAAATATTTAATTTGCATTCTTGAAGCGGCTTTAACATTTCCTTCAAGGTATTCTTTGACAATCAGATGACATTCTTTTGGGCAAATATTTGAAAATACAGATATAACACCAATTCCTCCGAGTGAAAGAAGAGGTACAATTTGGTCATCATTCCCGGAATAAATATTTAGATTTTCTCCGCACAAATTTTTTATTTTAGCAACTTGAGAAATATCTCCGCTTGCTTCTTTTATTGCACAGATATTAGGATGTTTGGAAAGTTCAGCACAAGTCTCTGGTTGTATGTTTACGCCAGTTCTTGATGGAACATTGTAAAGAATGATCGGAATATTAATTTTATCCGCTATATGTGTGTAATGCTTTATAAGTCCGGATTGAGAAGTTTTATTGTAATAAGGAGTTACTATAAGTAATCCATCAGCACCTAACTCTTGAGCTTTTAAAGAAGATTCCAGAGCTGTTTCAGTATTGTTGCATCCTGTACCGGCTATAACGGGTATGCGTTTCGCTGTTTTTTCTACTGTAAATTTTATAACTTTTAGCTTTTCTTCAAAGCTGAGTGTAGCCGATTCTCCGGTTGTTCCACAAGTAATTATGGCGTCAGTTCCATTTTTTATCTGAAATTCTATTAGTTGACCTAAAGTATTGTAGTTTACAGAACCATCTTCGTTCATAGGAGTTATAAGTGCCACTCCTGCACCTTTGAAAATTGTTTTTTTCATTAATCAATAGCCTCCATTTATAATATATATCCTTCACGACAAAGCATTTCAGCCAAAAGAATAGCTCCTCCGGCAGCGCCTCGTACCGTATTATGACTCATGCATATAAATTTTAAATCATATTGAGAATCATTTCGCATCCTTCCAGCTGCAATTCCCATACCTTTTTCTATTTCTCGATCAATTTTGATTTGAGGTCTTGAACTGTCCTCAAAATAGTTTATAAACTGTGAAGTTGAACTTGGTAAATCTCTGCTTTTTTCATGTCCTTTAAAATTTTTTAATTTTTCAATGGCGTCTTTCGGAGATATTTTGTTTTTGAAAGATACAAAAACAGCAGCAGTATGTCCGTCTGTAACAGGCACTCTCAAACACTGCGATGTAATATTTATATTTTGATTTGGAATTATCCTCCCATTCTCCACTTTACCCCAAATTTTTAAAGGTTCTTGTTCGGACTTTTCTTCTTCTCCTTGTATAAATGGTATGATATTGTCTTTCATTTCAGGCCAAGTTTCAAAGGTTTTTCCGGCACCGGATATAGCTTGATAGGTACATACAAGTATTTTATCTATTCCAAATTCGAAAAGAGGGTGAAGCGCAGGTACATAACATTGAATTGAGCAATTTGATTTTGTTGCTATAAATCCTTTTTTGGTTCCAAGTCTTTTTTTCTGATATGGAATAACATCTGTATGATTTGCATTGACTTCGGGAATTATCATCGGCACATCATAAATTCCTCTGTTTGCACTGTTGTTTGAAATAACCGGGCACTCTGCCTTGGCATATTTTTCTTCTAGTTCTTGTGTTTCATCTTTACTCATATTTAAAGCACAGAAAACAAAATCAACGGATTTTACAATTTTGTCTATGTCTTTAACTACATCATAAACTGGTTTATTTTTTATTTCTGACGGAATGGGTGTACTCATAATCCATCTATTCTCAACAGCTTGACTATAAGATTTTCCGGCGGAATTTGGGCCGGCAGCGAGTATTTCAATTTCGAACCAAGGGTGATTTTGTAAGAGAACTGTAAATTTTTGTCCGACAGTTCCGGTAGCACCCAAAATTCCTACTTTATATTTTTTCATAATGTTTTGAGCGTATGATTTTAAGTTTACTTGTTTTTTATGACGTAATAAATCACTTTGCTCTTTCCACCGCCTTTATTTATTACTTCAAAGTTTTATAATATCATTGTATTGAGAAGTAAGTCAATTTGATTATAGATAATTTTCACTTGGAGTTTTATTTGTTATAATAAAATTTTAAAATATTATGGAGGAAATAAATTTTGAACGTAGATTTTAATAAAAAAAGCACTTTTAATTATGACTTACCTGAAAACCTTATCGCACAAAACCCTGTCGAACCGAGAGACTCTTCAAGACTTATGATATTGAATAAGCAGGACGGAAAAATTGTTCACAAAAGATTTTACGATATAGTGGATTATTTAAATCCGGGCGATTGTTTGGTCATAAATGATTCTAAAGTTTTGCCTGCAAGAATTTTTGGGAAAAATATCGAAACCGGATACACAGTTGAATTTCTTCTTCTTAAACAATTAAGTTCGGGAATGTGGGAAACTTTAGTTAAACCCGGTAAAAAAGCAAAAAGAGGATTCAAATTTATTTTCGGAGATGAAAATAATACCCATTTAACTGCTGAAATAACCGAGATACTGCCAGACGGAAATAGAGTATTGAAATTCGAGGATATAAAGAATTTTTTCAGTAAACTCGATGAAATCGGACAAATGCCTCTTCCGCCTTACATAAAAGAAAAATTAAAAGATAAATCCCGTTATCAGACTGTTTACGCCAAAGATTTAGGTTCAGCCGCAGCTCCAACTGCAGGACTTCATTTTACTCCCGAACTCTTGAAGAAAATAAAAGATAAAGGAATAAATGTGGCATCAGTTACACTGCATGTAGGATTGGGAACTTTTCGTCCTGTAAAAGAAGAAAATATCCAAAATCATAAGATGCATTCTGAATTTTTCATAATTCCGCAAAGTACTGCTGAGACAATAAAAAACGCCAAAGAATCGGGAAATAAAGTCATTTGTGTCGGAACGACAAGTTGCCGTACAGTAGAGTCTGTGTACAATAAATTTGGCGAAATCAGAGCATTTGAAGGTTCCACAGATATATTTATAAAACCCGGATACAAATTTGGAATAACGGATTGTCTCATAACCAATTTTCATCTTCCTGAAAGTACACTTATAATGCTTGTTTCAGCTTTTGCTGGATACGAAAATATTATGAAAGCCTATAAAACCGCAGTTGAAAAAAAATACAGATTTTTCAGTTTTGGAGATGCGATGATTATAATTTGAAATTTTAATTAGGTTATTGCAAATAGAATCATTTTATGGTATATTAATTCGGTTGAATACACACGCCGAAATGAATTACAAATACACAGGTGGCTGAAAAGCTCAAATTCGGCGGAGGAAAAAACCAAGGAGGAATATTTGATGTCAGTAGTATCAATGAAACAACTTTTAGAAGCAGGTGTACATTTCGGACACCAAACTCGCAGATGGAATCCTAAAATGGCTGAGTATATTTTTACTCAACGCAACGGTATTTACATTATCGATTTGCAAAAAACAGTAAAAAAGCTTGACCAAGCATACAATTTCATTAAAGAAATAACTGAACAAGGTAAATCTGTTCTCTTCGTAGGAACTAAAAAACAAGCTCAAGAATCTGTAAAATCAGAAGCTTTAAAATCCGGTTCGTTTTTTGTAAATGCAAGATGGCTTGGAGGTATGTTGACTAACTTTTCTACAATACGTAAAAGAGTAAGTCGTTTGAATCAACTTAAAGCTATGGAAGAAGACGGAACATTTGAACTTCTCCCGAAAAAAGAAGTAATAAAACTTCGCTTAGAAATCGAAAAATTAGAGAAATTTTTAGGCGGCGTAAAAGATATGAAAGAGCTCCCGGGTGCGCTTTTTGTTGTAGACCCAAAGAAAGAGCGTATAGCTGTAGCAGAAGCTAAGAAACTTGATATACCGGTAGTTGCAATAGTTGATACCAACTGTGACCCGGACGTAGTTGACTACGTAATACCTGGAAATGATGATGCTATAAGAGCGGTTAAACTCATAAGCAGTGCCATCGCTCAAGCTGTTATAGAAGGAAAAGAAGGCGACATACAAGAAGAAGTTCTTCCGGAAGTTACTGAAGAAGAATTTGTTGAAGTTGAATCTGTTCAACCAGAAGAGAATTAAATTAATCTAATAAATATTGGATTTTTTAAGTAAATTTTAATTCAGGAGGAATTAGCGTGAGTTTTACTGCTAAAGATGTTAAAGAGCTTAGAGAAAAAACAGGATGCGGCATGATGGACTGCAAAAAAGCACTTACCTCATCTAATGGAGATATGGCAGCAGCTATAGATTTTTTAAGAGAAAAAGGTTTGGCTGCAGCTACTAAAAAATCTTCAAGAGTAGCTGCTGAGGGATTGGCAATGGCCTACACCAACGAAGAGGGAACTGTAGGTGTGGCAATAGAGGTGAACTCAGAGACAGATTTTGTAGCAAAGAATACTGATTTTCAATCTTTTGTAAAACTTTGTGGAGAAACTGTCATAAGGGAAAATCCTAAATCTGTTGATGAATTGTTAAAATTAAAAGCAGAGAATGGCAAAACAATTGAAGAAGTACTTCAAGAGAAGATTCTCACAATAGGCGAAAACATAAAGATCAGACGTTTTAAACGTTTTGAAGGTGTAGTTGCTGGATATGTTCATGCAGCAGGAAAAATCGGAGTTTTGGTAAATTTTGATGTAGATAACAAAGAAGTTGCCAAAAACGATTCGTTCAAGAATTTTGCTAAAGATGTAGCTATGCAGATTGCAGCAATTAATCCGTTATATCTTGTTCCGGAAGAAATACCAGCTGATGTAATAGCTCATGAAAGAAAAATATTAAAAGAGCAAATTGTTGGTGATGGAAAACCTGAAAATATTGCTGAAAAGATAGTAGAAGGAAGAATCGGAAAGTACTACAAAGAAGTATGCCTGATGAATCAAGCTTTTGTAAAAGATGGAAATCTTAGCATTGAGCAATATGTACAGAAAACTTCCAAAGAATTGGGAACAAATATAAAAGTAATATCTTTTGTAAGGTTCGAAAAAGGCGAAGGAATCGAGAAAAAAGAAGATAATTTTGCTCAGGAAGTTGCCGGAATGATTAAATAATTAATTTTTAAGTTTAGTGTGTATGCTCAAGAGGTCTTTTTAACTCTTAAGACTTTAGGGCATACTATATTTTTATAAGTGTTTATTTTAAGAGGTTGTATTTAATGTTTAATTTTGACTTGAATTATCTACAAAACTTTATTACAAATGACGATATTGAAAAATATCAAACTAAAATAGACGAAGTACATGAAAAATTGCATTCTGTTTCAGATGAGATGAATGATTTCAAAGGATGGGTTCAATTACCGATTGATTTTAAAATTCCTGAAATAGAAAGAATTAAATCTACTGCAGAAAAGATACGTAAAAACTCAGATATTTTTTTGGTTATCGGGATTGGCGGATCGTATTTGGGCGCACGAGCTGCTATAGAATTTTTAAATTCAGAAAATTACAATCATTTGGTAAAAAACTCTCCAAAAATTTTCTTTATAGGAAATTCTATCAGTTCTCAAGAAGTAGAGGATATTTTAAAGATTTGTGATAAAAAAGAAGTCTCGATTAACGTTATTTCAAAGTCCGGAACAACCACAGAGCCGGCTGTAGCATTTAGAATTTTTAGAAAATTTCTTGAAGATAAATATGGAAAAGAGAAAGCAAAAAGTAGGATTTATTGTACGACAGATTCTGATCAAGGTTCACTTTTAGAAGTTGCCCGCAAAGAAGAGTACGAGTGTTTTGATATACCTAAAAATATTGGAGGACGCTATTCTGTTTTAACTTCCGTAGGACTACTTCCCTTGGCAGTAAGTGGAGCTAATATAGATGAGATTTTAAAAGGTGCTTACGATTCTTATCGAGAAAATTTGAGTAAGTCTTTAAAAGTCAATAATTGTTATAGATATGCTGTACTTAGAAATATTCTTTATAAAAAGGGAAAGTACATTGAATTAATTACGGGATATGATTCGAGATTGCGATATTTTTTTGAGTGGTGGAAACAGCTTTTTGGTGAAAGTGAAGGTAAAGACGGTACTGGAATTTTTCCTGCATCGGCTATATTTACTACGGATTTGCATTCTCTGGGTCAGTTTATTCAAGAAGGAAATAAAATATTGTTTGAAACAGTTTTAAAAGCAAAAAATGTTGATGAGGGTTTGACTGTACCGTTGTCTCAAGATAATGGGGATGGTATGAATTATTTATCAGGGGAAAAATTAAATTATATAAATGAAAAAGCTTTTGAAGCTACTGCTTTAGCTCATACTCAAGGTGGTACGCCGAATATTATTATGACGATTCAAAATTATTCAGAATATTATTTGGGATATATGATTTATTTTTTTGAAAAAGCCTGTGCAGTGTCCGGTTATTTAATGGGTGTGAATCCTTTTAATCAGCCCGGTGTTGAAAAATATAAAACTAATATGTTTAAATTATTAAAAAAACCCGGATATTGATATTAAATTCGACATTATATAATTAATATTCAAATGAGGTAAAAAGTTATGGGATTTAGAAATACAGAAGACGCCAAAAGAGAAAAAGATGGTGTTGTATATTTTGTGCGCAAGAATATAGCTTCAGGTGGGACTGAATTTGAAAGAATAGCAATTCAGACTCATTTTGTGCAAAGAGGAGAATCGTATTTAGAAATTATAAATAAATATGTAGTGCCGTTATATGAAAAAGGAGATATTTTGTCGATAAGTGAAAAAATAATATCAATGTGTCAGGACAACACTGTAGAAAAAAAAGATGTAAAACTTGGATTTTGGGCAAAGTTTCTTTCTAAATTTGCTTCTTCAAATAACAGAGGAGTGGCAATGGACGAACCTTATAAGTTGCAGTTAGCTATAAATTTAGCGGGACTGCCCAGAATTTTGTTTGCATGCGCTTGTTCGGCAGTTACTAAACTTTTCGGGATGAAAGGAGTTTTTTATAAAATCGCAGGACATGGTATTGACGGAATAGATGGATTCTATATGCATTCTTCGTTCGATGTTTATCATGATATTG
>CAKUZC010000034.1 GCA_934718145.1 uncultured Eubacteriales bacterium
CTTTTATTATGTCTCTTATAGAAAGGAAGCTGCGTGTAAGTGATAAGCGTTAAAAATCTTTATAAAGAATTTCATCAAGGAGATAAAGTTTTAAGGATACTTAATGGAATAAACGTCAACATAGAAAAGGGAGAAAAAGTTGCCATCATAGGACCGTCAGGATCGGGCAAAAGTACTTTTTTAAGGTGTCTTAACGGATTGGAAGTCCCTACGAGTGGCGAAATTGAATTTGAAGGAAAAAGTATAACGGATAAAAAATGCAATATGGATGAACTTAGGAAAGACATAGGAATGGTTTTCCAGCATTTTAATCTTTTTCCTCACTTGACTATCATTAAAAACATAACTTTGGCACCTGTAACACTTAAAATATACTCTCAAAAAGATGCTGAGAAAATCGGATTGTCTCTTCTTGAAAAAGTGGGACTTAAGGACAAAGCTTTTGATTATCCCATAAGACTTTCAGGTGGTCAAAAACAAAGGGTTGCAATAGTTCGTTCTCTTATAATGAATCCGAAAGTTATGCTTTTTGACGAACCTACTTCAGCACTTGACCCTGAAATGATTAAAGAAGTTATATCGGTAATGGCTGATATTGCTAAACGAGGAATGACAATGGTAGTCGTTACTCATGAAATGAGCTTCGTAAAAAATGCGGCAAGCAGGGTTTTATTTATGGATAATGGCAAAATAATTGCTGATGAATCTCCCAGAGAGCTATTTAATAACTGCCAAAATGTAAGGGTTAGTAAATTTTTAAGTAAACTAGTGTGAAATAACTATTAAAGGGAATGCATGTATGGAAATATTATTAAAATCGGCCTTGGAAACAAGAAAATTAGGGTATCGTCTTGCTTCACAATTAAAAGGCGTTGAGACTATAGCTCTTTTTGGAGATTTAGGTGTTGGAAAAACGGAATTTACCAAGGGAATTGCTGATTTTTTTGGTGTTGAAGATATGGTTTCGAGTCCTACTTTTTCAATAATGAATGAGTATAAATGTGATAAATTCAATATTTGTCATTTTGATATGTATCGTGTACACAGTTTTGAGGATTTAGAATCGACGGGCTTTTTTGAATTTATTGATCAAAATATTGTCATTATTGAATGGAGTGAAAATGTAATAGATTTCATACCCAAAAATTGTATTAAAGCAGAACTTTGCAAAACCGATAAAGAAAACGAACGAATATTGAAATTAGAGGGGGTAGAATTGAATTGAAAATATTGGCATTGGATTCTTCTTCTCTTACCGCTTCAGTTGCTATTGTTGAAAATGGTAAGGTAATATCGGAATTTTTTTTAAATGCAGGACTTACACACAGCGAGACTTTAGCTCCTATGATAAAATCGGTTTTTGATTGTTCTAATATTTCACCCGCTGAAATAGATCTGTACGCTGTTACGATAGGCCCCGGTTCTTTTACAGGGCTTAGGATAGGTCTTGCGACAATAAAAGCAATGGCTTTGGCAAATAATAGACCTTGTGTAGGAATTTCTTCTCTTCATGCATTAGCGCTTAATACAGATAAGTATAAAAAAACCGTTTGTGTATGCATCGACGCTCGCAGAGGGGGGATTTATAACGCTATTTTTAATGTTGAAAATGGAAAAATTATAAGAAAAACCCAAGACAGAGCAATTTACATTGAAGATTTAATCGTACAATTACGAAATTCGAACAATGTCGTTGAATTTATTGGAGATGGCGCTTTAATATGTTACAATGATATGGTTAGTAAATGGGGAAGCAACAATGTTTCTTTAATAGGCGAAAAAGATATGTATATTAAGTCTTCAAATGTTGGATTTTTAGCTGAAGAAATGTATCGCGAAGGAATTTTTACAGATGCATGTTCGTTAAACCCGAGTTATATAAAAATTCCTCAAGCTGAGAGGCTTTTAAACGAGAATAAATTAAAAATGTAGGTGAAATTAATGATAGCAATAGGCTGTGACCACGCTGGATACAAGGCAAAACAAGAAATAATCAGGTATTTTGATGAAAATAATATGCAGTACAAAGATTTTGGAACTTTTAATGAAGATTCATGTGACTATCCTTTATTTGCAAAAGCTGTAGCTGATTCTGTTGCTAAAAAAGAGAGTGATCGAGGCATAATTGTATGTGGTAGCGGTATAGGAGTTTCAATTGCTGCGAATAAGGTAAACGGTATACGAGCAGCTCTATGTTATGACCCAAAACTTGCAGAAATGTCACGAAAGCACAATGACGCAAATGTATTGTGTTTAGCAGGAAGATACAGTAGTTTTACAACTATTTTGGATATTGTAAAAATTTTTTTGAGTACAAATTTTGAGGGTGGTAGACATCAAAAAAGAGTAGAACAGATAATAGATATAGAAAATTGTCAAAAATAACTAATAGGAGGACTTTAAAATGTCAGAAAATCAAAATGTTATGGTAATGGATCATCCGCTTATTCAACACAAAATATCACTTCTCAGAAATAAGGAGACAAGTTCAAAGGAATTTCGAGAACTCATAAGTGAAGTTACACGTCTTATGTGTTATGAGGCACTTAGGGACTTACCATTAAAAGAAGTTGAAGTTGAAACACCGATTACAAAAACAAAAACTAAGGTTTTAGCAGAAAGACATTTGGCATTTATCCCGATTTTAAGAGCCGGTCTGGGAATGGTAGAAGGTGTAATGAGTTTAATTCCCACTGCCAGAGTAGGGCACATAGGTCTTTATCGTGATCCTAAGACTTTAAGTCCTGTAGAGTACTATTGTAAACTTCCGTGCGATATAAGTGAACGCGACGTTATAGTGCTTGACCCTATGCTTGCGACAGGTGGTTCTGCAATTGATGCTATTTCAAGTATAAAAAAGCAAAATCCGAAAACAATTAAATTTATGTGCATTTTATCTTCGCCACAAGGTATAGAAGCTTTGACAAAAGTTCATCCTGATGTAAAAATATATTGTGCCGCGAAAGATACCGGTTTGAATGAACATGGATATATAGTCCCGGGTTTGGGAGATGCCGGAGACAGAATTTTCGGAACAAAATAAAGTTATTTTAGGAAAAGGAAAAGTTTTTATATGGGAAATATAAAAGATGCTATATGGAGATTTGTAAAACGTTACAGGAAGTATGCGTTGTTTTTTTGTGATTTTATTATATGGAATTTATCATTTTATATTTCTTTTGCAATAAACAAAAACAGTTTGACTTTTATTACAGTAGACAATATTTTTTTGAAATATCTTTTAATGGTGAATATATGTTTTTCAATTGTCTTCATTGCGTTTAAACTGTACGATAAAATATGGAGATATGCAGAAGCAGAGGATTTTTTCTATGCTGCTTTTGCAACTTTTTGCGCCAATGTATTGTTCTTTTTGGTAACGATTTTAAGCTCTGTAAGAATGAGTCCCAGAATGTATTTTATATTTCTTATAACTTCGATTTTAAGTATATTTATGTTCAGAGTTTTGTATCGAGTAAATCGTCTTATTGATAACGTTTCCAATGAAGATATAATAGGCAAAAAAAGAATGCTTATAGTGGGTTGAGGCGACTCCACAGCTCTTGTTTTGAAGGAAATTTTTAGACACTCTTCGAGTGAGTATTTACCCGTTGCAATAGTGGATGATGACGGAGAAAAAATCGGTCGTAAACTTATGGGGGTAAAAATAGAAGGAAATACAGAACAAATACCTGAAATTTGTGAAAAATTCAAGATAGAAGTAATACTGTTTTCCATTAATTCGATATCTGTTTCTAATAGAAGACGTATATTGGATATTTGCGCAAAAACCAATCTTGAAATGCGTATAATACCTAATATCTACGATACAATTACTTCCGGAAATCCCATATCTGCGGCTATACGTAAAATAAGAGTGGAAGATTTGCTTGGACGTGAACCTATAATTTTTGATGAAAATCAATATGGCGATTATCTGATAGGAAAAACCGTTTTAGTAACCGGAGGCGGAGGATCTATAGGTTCTGAGCTTTGCCGTCAAATAGCAAAATTAAAACCTAAAAGACTTATCATATTGGATATTTATGAAAATAATGCATATGAAATACAGCAAGAGCTTAAAATGAAATATGCCGATAATTTAAATTTATCTGTAGAAATAGCTACAATATGTGATGAAAAAGAACTTGAAGACATATTTAAAAAAGAGAAAATAGATGTTGTATTTCATGCCGCTGCTCATAAACACGTTCCTTTAATGGAAAAAAATATAGAAGAAGCGGTAAAAAACAATGTTTTCGGAACACTCAATGTTTTGGAGCTGTCTGATAAATATAAAGTCAAAAAATTTGTTCAAATATCAACAGACAAAGCAGTTAATCCGACAAATATTATGGGAGCAACTAAACGTATATGTGAAATGCTTGTTCAAATGAAAAGTCGAGAAAGCAAAACAGAGTTTGTTGCTGTAAGATTCGGAAACGTTCTCGGTTCAAATGGTTCTGTTATACCTCTTTTTGAAGAACAAATAAAAAAGATGGGTCCTGTTACTGTCACACATCCGGAAATAATACGATATTTTATGACTATTCCAGAAGCAGTTTCGTTGGTGCTTACTGCAGGTGGGCTTGCCAAAGGTGGAGAGATATTTGTGTTGGATATGGGTGCACCTGTTAAAATAAAAGATTTAGCAGAAAATCTTATACGTCTTTCCGGATTTGTCCCCGGTGAGGATATAAAAATAGAATATACAGGTTTAAGACCGGGCGAAAAGCTTTATGAAGAGCTTTTGATGGACGAAGAGGGAATTCAAAAAACTGAAAATAAGAAAATTTATATAGGCCATCCTATAGATGTTGATGCACAACATTTGAGAAGTGAATTGAAAGAGCTGAGAGTACTTTGTGATAATGAAAATAACGAAAAAATAGAAAAAAAGATTTTAGAAATAGTTCCGACTTTTACACACGAACTGTCAAAAAATCAACAACAAACTTGAGTGGTAAGGTGAATTCTTGACCACTCATTTTTGTTGAAAATATTTTTAAAATTTATATTAATTATCAGCCATTAAACTTTTTATAGCGCTTGTGGCGAGTTTGTCACACAGTTCATTTTCGGGATGACCTGCATGTCCTTTAATCCATGTGAAATCGAGAGTATGAATTTGAGAAAGATTAATTAATTTTTCCCATAAATCAGAATTTAAGGCGGGTTTTCCGTCGCTTTTTTTCCAACCTCTTTTTTTCCACGATATAGCCCAGCCTTTTGCCATAGAATCACATACATAACGTGAATCAGTGTACACCTTTATTTTGCACGGTTCTTTGAGCATTTCTAAAGCTTTTATTAACGCTGTTATTTCCATGCGATTATTGGTGGTATTTGATTCGGCCCCAGAAATTTGTTTTTGGAAATTATTGTATTTTAAAACCGCTCCCCATCCTCCGGGACCTGGATTTCCGCTACATGCTCCATCTGTGTATATCTCTATGTTTTTCATTATTTAGCGCTCCTTATATATGGTTAATTTTGGAATTTTCGTTGACATTGGAAAAAAAGTAAGCTATAATTGAACTAATATTTAATGTGCGGGATTATTTTTGATTATTATTCGGATAAATTGAAGTATTTTTATATCGAAGTTCAGAACTTTCTGAGCGTATTTTCTTTATTATATTTAAAATTTAGGAGGTAATTTAATTGAGTGAAAATTTAAATAATGAAAGTCCAAAAAAAGAAGTAAAAACAGTTATAAAAAGAACAAATCAGAATATTAAAAATAAAAGACCTATCACCAAAAATTATAACACAAGTTCCGGTGTGAGTTTACAGAGTAATTCAAAATCCGAAAAAGTTTTTGAAAAAAGAAAATCACCGTACTCCAAAGCAACAAGAAATAATAAAAATTTTGGAAATTCCAAAAGCGTCAAGAGTATGAAAGTTGTATTCCTCGGTGGATTGAATCAGATAGGAAAAAATATAACAGCTTTTGAATGTAATAATGATATTGTAATAGTTGATTGTGGCATGTCCTTTCCAGACGGAGAAATGTTGGGAGTCGATTTGGTTATACCGGATTTTTCGTATCTTGAATCTAATCGAGAAAAGATAAGAGGCTTGGTTATAACGCATGGCCATGAAGATCATATTGGAGCCATACCATATCTTTTGAATAAAATAAATGTTCCCATTTATGCCACTCCACTTACCATAGGACTTATAACAGGAAAACTCAAAGAAAATCGTCTTTTTGGAAGTGCAAAATTAAATACCGTTACATACGGTGACCATGTTAAACTTGGTTGCATGGATATAGAGTTTATTAATGTAAATCATTCAATTCCCGATGCTGCAGCTCTTGCGATACATTCTCCTGCCGGTACAATTGTTCATACCGGAGACTTTAAGATAGATTGCACTCCTTCACGTGGCAAAATGATAGATTTAGCGAGATTCGCCGAACTTGGCAAAGAAGGGGTTTTAGCGTTAATGGCCGATTCTACTAACGCAGAAAGACCCGGGTACACATCAACTGAAAAAAAGATAGATCAATCGTTTGAGAGATTGTTTATAAAAGCTAAAGACAAGAGAATTATAATAGCTACTTTTGCTTCCAATATAGGACGTATTCAACAGATAATAAATTGTGCTGCAAATTATGGAAAAAAAGTTGCTTTTTCCGGCAGAAGTATGTTGAACTACGTAACCATTGCACAGCAGATGAATTATCTGGATGTTCCCGAAGGCACAATAATAGATATTGACTTAATAACAAAGTATGCAAAAAATGAAGTAGTTTTAGTTACTACCGGAAGTCAAGGGGAGCCCATGTCTGCTTTGCATAGGATGGCTTTTTCTGAGCATAAAAAAGTTGATGTCGGACCTGAAGACTTTATAATAATTTCTGCAACACCGATTCCCGGCAATGAGAAAACTGTTGGAACAGTGGTAAATGAATTGATGAAACTGGGCTGTGAAGTAGTATATGAATCAATGTACGAGACACACGTTTCGGGTCATGCTTGTCAAGAAGAACTTAAAGTTATGCAAGGAATAATTAAACCCCAGTATTTTGTGCCTGTTCATGGAGAACGTCGTCATTTGGTGAAACACGCTTCGCTTGCCACATCTATGGGTATGCCTGAATCGAATGTTTTTGTAGGTGACACCGGAGATGTGTTGGAAATCAATAAAAACAGTATGAAAAAGATAGGTCAGATACCTCTTGAACTTGTTTTGGTTGACGGAATAGGTGTAGGAGACGTAGGAAGTATTGTGCTTCGTGACAGAAAACATTTAGGAGAAGACGGGCTTATAGTTTTAGTTGCTACGTTGGATTCATCTGATAAACATGTTATTGCCGGCCCTGATATAGTTTCGCGCGGTTTTGTTTATGTCAGAGAATCGGAACATTTGATTGAAGAGGCTAGAAGGCTTTCTCTCAAAGTTTTGGAAGAGTGTGCAGACAGTAAAATGCGAGATTGGTCTCTTATGAAAACTAAGGTCAGAGATGAACTTTACAGATTATTCCATAATCGTACGAGAAGAAATCCTGTGATTCTTCCTATAATAATGGAAGTTTAGTGGTAATCTTTATATATTCAAATAGATAAATTTAATAAAAAGCTGGAGAAAAATTCAATTTGTAAGTATAATCATTTTAAGTTATAATTACGTTGGTTTTTATTCCGGCTTTTTTGAGGAGTGAATATTTTTGATAAAAGATAAAGTTTCATTTCGTGTGATGTTATTTGTAGTGGGAATCATAATTTTTACTATGAATTTGGCTGTTTTTCCTTTTAATCATGTTTTGTCACTTATTAATTTATCTATTACTGCAATTTTAGTTATTATAGGGTACCTTGCTCTAAAAAATTATGAAAGTTATAAACTTAAAATATCTGATGATATAAAGAATATAATTGATGAAGGAAGTCAAAGCCTTATAAATTATGTTCCGTCTCCGATTGTTGTTTTGAGTGCTGAAAATCCAAAAAATATAATTTTTTATAACGAGTGTTTTCGTGAAATTTTTATAAGCAAAGTAAATTATACAGAATTTATTGAACGTTATGGAAAGGCGTTTGCTGAGATAATTAATAAAAATGAGGGATACATTTTTTTCAACAGTAGGAACTTTAGGATTTTTACTAAGAAAAATAAGGATTTTATAGTTTTATATTTTACAGACGATACAGAATTCAAGACTTTAAAAAAACGATATAATGATAATCGACCGTGTGTGGGATTTGTTATATTTGATAATAAAGATGAATTGTATAGATATGCTACCGATGAAGAAAATTCTCAGATATTGGTTTCAGTTGAGAGTATGCTTCGTGATTGGATTGTCAAATCTGAAGGTATATTTAAGAAGTTAAGCAACGGAAAATATTTTATCGTCTTTCAAGAAAAGTATCTTAAAAAATTTATTTCGGAAAAATTTAAAATAATTGACAAAATTCATACTGCTAAGATAGATGAACACAGATATGCTACGGTTTCTATAGG
>CAKUZC010000035.1 GCA_934718145.1 uncultured Eubacteriales bacterium
AATCAAGAGCACATCGATTAAATATCCACGAATGAACTCGCAAATTTCTAAGTGTCCTTTGTAAAATGTTTCACGTGAAACAAAAGCAATTATTTCATGAAAATTTGGCACTACGTCGCCGAATTCATTGAATGAACGAAAATAAAATTAAAATACTTTAAATGGTCTCTAGAAAAGAGTTCCAGAAGTGTAATAATAATTGAAAAAATCAAGAAAACATCGATTAAATATCCACGAATGAACTCGCAAATTTCTAAGTGTCCTTTGTAAAATGTTTCACGTGAAACAAAAACGATTTTAATTGAATTTAACCTTGTGGTATAATGATTAAAAAACGCAATCGGAGGATTTATGGGTAAAATAATTTCAGTTTCCAATCAAAAAGGCGGCGTTGGTAAAACAACAACTTCGATTAATTTGTCGGCTTCATTGGGAATTTTAGGGAAAAAAGTTCTTGTCATAGATTTGGACCCTCAAGGAAATACCACGAGCGGACTTGGCTTTGACAAGAGAGAAATAACGAAATCATCTTACGATATTCTTGAAAAAGATACTTCCGCTGAGGAAGCTGTTATTGAAACGCAGTTTAAAAATTTGTATTTGATACCATCTCATATAAATTTGGCTTCAATTGACGCCGGGATCAGTCTTTTTTCGGGAAAGGAGTCTAGACTCAAAAATAAAATTTCTCATTTAAAGGAAGTCTACGACTATATCTTGATAGATTGTCCACCGTCTCTGGGGATTATTACAATAAATGCTTTCTGTGCGAGCGATACAGTTCTTATTCCGATTCAATGTGAATATTATGCATTAGAAGGATTGTCACAACTCATAAATACCATAAAGGTTGTAAAGAGGCATCACAATCATACACTCGATATAGAGGGAATTTTGATGACGATGTGTGATTTGAGGCTCAACCTTACACGTCAAGTAATAGAGGAAGTTAAAAAGAACTTTCCTGATAAAGTTTTTAAAACCACAATTCCCAGAACGGTAAAAATTTCCGAAGCACCCGGTTTTGGGAAACCTGTAGCTTATTTCGCAAAGCTTAATTTAGGAACTTTTGCGTATAAAAATTTAGCTAAAGAGATAGTAAAAAAACAGTAAAAATAAGCACTACATATGTCTGACATGAAAAACTTATACATAGTAATGGGAAGTAAAAACATAAACAAAAGGAGTTGATTTTATGGCTAAATCCGGTGGACTTGGCAAAGGATTAGACTTAATTTTCATGCAAAACAATACCGAAACTGAAAATGCACCGGTTACTTTGAATATTTCAGAACTTGAAGCTAATTTAAGTCAACCTCGTTTTAAATTTAAAGAAGATGCACTTTCAGAGCTTGCCAATTCCATTGCCGAACATGGTCTTATTCAGCCAATAGTAGTTAAACCTCTTGCTTCGGGTAAGTACAAAATAATAGCCGGAGAACGTAGATTTCGAGCCAGCAAAATTGTGGGATTATCTGAAGTGCCGGTGGTAGTAAAAGATATAGATGATTCAAAAATAATGGAACTTGCTTTGGTTGAAAATCTTCAACGTGAGGATTTATCAGCTCTTGAAGAGGCAAAAGGGTACAAAGCTTTGATGGACGCTCACAATTTTACTCAGGAAGATGTTTCCAAAGCTATGGGAAAATCACGTTCTTATATTGCGAATGCTCTTCGGCTTTTGAATCTACCTAGTTTAGTTATTGAAAAACTAGAATCCGGTGAAATAACCGCCGCACATGCAAGGACTCTTGCTTCCCTTAACTCTTCAGAAGATATAGAACGTGCTTTAAATATAACTCTTTCCCAAGGATTGAACGTCAGACAACTTGAACGACTCGTTAAGAAAATGAATTTAAAAAAAATTGAAAAACCCAAATCAGTGAAATTAATTGAAAAAGAAGCTTTTTTCAAAACGGTAGAGACGGAATTAAATAAAAAATTTAGCAGAAAAGTTAAAGTTGTATCCGGAGTTAGAAAAAAAGGAACGATTCAAATAGAATTTTATGGAGAAGAAGATCTTTCGAAATTTTATAAGATTCTTATGGATGAAAAATAAAGGAAAACTTAATTTATGATTGGCGGTAAAATCAGTAAAGTAAAATATTTTATTTATGTTTTAATTTCTATTGCATTGTTTTTGTGGATTTTTTTGAATCCTTACACGAATATTAGGTTTGTTAAAAGCCATTTTTCGATACTTAATTCCATAAATAGTTTTTTTAGCAGCATTAATGTGGGATATCATTTTAATTTTAATGATGTTTGTTCTGTTTTTAGGTTTACCGAGTATTTTATTTTTGGTATAATGTTGTCATTGATTGCAGGATTATACTCAAAGAATTATTTTTCAAATATTTTTACATTGTTATTTTTCGGTTTGAGTGTTGCTGTAGCGGAGGTATATCTTAAGTCTCTTAACGGTATGAGTATAGGTATAAACGAAGCGGTTTTAGCATTTGTTGAATTTTGTATAGGTATGATTTTTTACATTTTCATAAACAACCCCGCTTTTCCGACGAAAGCTCATTCAAAACATAAAGTAAATAAATATGATGGGAGACGTTGAAAATGTTAGATATAAAAACAATAAGAAATGACCCAGAAACCGTAAAAAAAGCGATTGCAAGTCGCGGATCGAATATGGATAAAGTAATAGACGAGGTTTTAAAAGCAGATGAGACTCGTCGTAAAACATTGGCAGAAGTTGAGAGCATGAAATACACTCAAAATGCTGTAAGCAAAAAAATTCCCGTCATGAAAAAAAACGGGGAAGACGTTTCTGCGGTTATGAGTGAAATGAAAGAGCTTTCCGACAAGATAAGTGAAGAAAATAAAAAACTTTCCGAGCTTGAAAAAGTACAACGTGATTTGATTTTGACTATACCTAATATTCCAAATAAAGATGTTCCGATTGGTAAAGACGATTCTGAAAATGTTGAAATAAGACGTTGGGGAGAACCCAGAAAGTTTGAATTTGAAGCCAAAGCTCATTGGGATATTGGAAAAAATCTGGATATTCTAGATCCTGAAAGGGCGGCAAAAGTTACAGGTGCGAGGTTTCATTTTTATAAAGGTTTGGGAGCAAAACTTGAGCGTTCGATTATAAACTTTTTTCTAAATACTCATACTGAAAACGGTTATAAAGAGATGTTGCCACCGTATATAGCAAATAGTGATTCTCTTTACGGAACTGGTCAATTTCCGAAATTCAAAGAAGATGAGTTTAAACTTGAAAATACCGATTATTATCTGATTCCAACTGCAGAAGTTCCGGTTACAAATTATCATAGAGACGAAATTTTAGATGGTGATAAGTTGCCGATTAAATATTGCGCTTATTCTGCTTGTTTCCGTTCGGAAGCCGGTTCTGCAGGTCGTGACACTCGCGGTTTGGTTCGTCAGCACCAGTTTAATAAGGTCGAACTTGTAAAATTTGTTAAGCCTGAGAACTCTTATGAAGAACTCGAAAAACTCACCAATGACGCGGAAAAATTGCTCCAAATTCTCAATATTCCTTACAGAGTAGTGTGTTTGTCTACAGGAGATTTGGGATTTTGTTCTGCGAAAACTTACGATATAGAAGTTTGGATGCCTTCTTACGGAAGGTATGTGGAAATATCTTCGTGTTCAAATTTTGAAGATTATCAAGCACGCAGAGCTGCAATACGTTATAAAAACAACAATAAAGAAAAAGCTCAGCTCGTTCATACATTAAACGGTTCCGGATTAGCTGTGGGTCGTACTGTTGCGGCTATTTTGGAAAATTATCAAAACGAGGACGGAAGCGTAACTGTTCCTGAAGTTTTAAGAGCGTTTATGGGTGTAGATGTTATAAAATAAATTTATATTAGGCCGATGTTCGGAATTAAATCAGTTTTTCCGGGCGTTGGCTTTGCGCTATAGAAATATGCTTTTATTCTCTGTCACTAAAATGGGGTAGAGTTTGAATATAAAAAATTTAATAATGAAGGAGTCTAATTTATGTCAAAAATCAATGAATCCGAAAAATTTGTCAAAGAGGGACTTACATTTGACGACGTACTTTTAATTCCGGGCGAATCAAATGTTGAACCGAGGAACGTAAATACCGAAACATATTTAACAGATAGAATTAAGCTTAACATACCCGTTATGACTGCAGCTATGGACACAGTTACTGAGTATAAAATGGCAATAGCAATAGCAAGAGAAGGCGGAATAGGAATCATCCATAAAAATATGTCAATCGAGAATCAAGCTGATCAAGTTGATAGGGTAAAACGTTCTGAAAACGGAGTAATTTCGCGCCCGTTTTTCCTTTCTCCCGAAAATACAGTAGATGAAGCAAAAATGTTAATGGACAAGTATAAAATTTCGGGAATTCCGATTTGTAAAGATAAAAAATTAGTTGGTATCATAACCAACCGTGATTTAAGATTTATGACATACTCTGATTACAGTCAAAAAATTGATAACTGTATGACTAAAGAGAATCTAATAACCGCTCCTGTAGGGACTTCAATGCAAGAAGCTAAAGAACTTCTTCGCCTTCATAGGATAGAAAAACTTCCGCTTGTTGACGAAAACGGTGATTTTAGCGGTCTCATAACTATAAAGGATATTGAAAAATCAGCTCTTTATCCGAATTCGGCAAGAGATAAAGACGGCAGACTTTTATGCGGAGCAGCTATAGGTGCCACAAAAGATGTTCTCGATAGAGTAGAGGCGTTAGTTGCGGCTCATGTCGATGTTTTGGTGCTTGATTCCGCACATGGACATAATATAAACGTGATAAATTCTGTAAAAAAAGTTAAAGAAGCTTTTCCGGATGTCCAACTTATAGCCGGAAATGTTGCTACGGCAGAAGCAGCTGAAGCATTGATAGAAGCTGGTGCAGATTGTATTAAGGTAGGAATTGGACCGGGTTCAATTTGTACAACACGAATAGTTGCAGGTATAGGAGTGCCGCAACTTACAGCTGTTTACGATGTAGCAGTAGCAGCTAAAAAACATGGAATAAAAGTTATAGCTGACGGTGGAATAAAATATTCCGGAGATGTTGTTAAAGCGTTGGCAGCAGGTGCAGACGTCGTAATGATAGGTTCGATGGTAGCGGGTTGCGAGGAATCCCCCGGAGAAAATGAAATCTACCAAGGACGTAAGTTTAAAACTTACAGAGGAATGGGAAGTCTTTCCGCTATGGGACGAGGCAGTGCAGACAGATATTTCCAAGGTAAAAACAGTAAGCTTGTTCCAGAGGGCGTAGAAGGACGTGTGGCTTACAAAGGTGTACTTTCCGACACTATCTATCAGCTCATCGGAGGTTTAAGAGCAGGAATGGGTTACACCGGTTGTCCTACTGTACCTTCTCTTTATGAGAAAGCTAAATTTGTCAAGATAAGCGGCGCCGGACTCAGAGAAAGCCATCCCCACGATATTCATATAACAAAAGAAGCTCCAAATTATTCTTATTTAGGATAATTTCATTTCCGACAGACATATTTGTTTGTCGGTTTTTTTATGCGTTTAATTTGTTTCAAGACATGCTAATTTTGCGCAAAAAAGCCTTTCCGGAGCATTTAAACACTTCGGAAAAGCATTAATTCAATATTTTCAATTATTATACAGCGCAATCAAAATAAATTTAAAATGGTAACTAAATTCCATTTTTTATATTTATTCTTCTTCTTAATCATTCGTCGTCGTATGCATCACCTAATGCAGCTATCAAACTTATTTGAAATGAGCTTGCCATATTTCTTCCCATAACTTTGTACCTTTCACTACATTCTTTATGTACTAAATCATGAGCTCTTCTGTGATTGGCATCTTCATTTGTTTTTAGTACACCAATTCGTATAGGTTCCATTTTATCTATTACATCAGATATCTTTTCATCTGAAATGTTATATTTTTTACAAATTTTCATAGCTTTTTCTTTTTGAGCACCTATCCTATTGGGGCCTGATGTTAAATAATTGTTGATATCAGAATCAAATCCTGGCATAAAAATCACATCCTATTCTCAAAATTTTTTATTTATATTCCGGGATATAGTTACATTATATATATATATATATAAGTCAAGTGTTTTTTATAAAAATAATATAAATTTAACAAAGTTTCTAATTTAATAAATTTTTGCAAGAAAAAACCACCCAAACAGGTGGCACAATTGATTTTAAAAAATAAAAATTAACAGTCAACTTTTTCAATATTTTTGCTTGAAATTTTCGTATATGAAATTTCAAATCCGAGCATAAGCCAAAAAAATCCTACCATAAAAGTTATATCAAAAAGTATAGCCTTTTCAAACAGACAATAACCGCAATAACCTACAAGTACGGAAAAAAGTTTTGTGAAAACCCCAAAATAATTGCGTTCTGTGCAAATAAACATATGTTTGCAAATATCTATTGCGACCAAAAATGAAAACAACGCAAAAATCGAAAATCCTACTAGTCCGTAACAAACCAAAATTGTAAGGTATCCATTATGAAGATCCGGATGTCTGAGACCGCCTTTAAGATACCTCTTTGCATAAAGTCCAAGATTTGCCCTTCCTATACCCATTATGGGATTGTGCTTAAACATTTCCAGCCCTTGCTTAAGCAAAGTTATTCTTCCACTGCTAACTTCATAGTGTTCACGTCCGATGTGAAATTGCTCTTCTTTTTCTTCTTTATTTTCAGCATTATTTTCTTGAGTTTGTGGAGTCGGGACAACTATAGTGATACCGGTGTCTTTGGCGTGCGAAGCCGAGTCGATCTCACTTATCACCTCTTGAACTATCTCTCGACGAGAGGTTTCGGACATTGCTTCTCCCATAAAACGTTGGCATGCATCTCTTAAAGTAAACGAAATTGACAGCGAAACCACGCAAAAACCTATTATTATAAGCATGCTTTTTATAAATTTTATGCCATACGAAGCTTTATTCTTGAAAAACATATTACAAAAGACTCTTATTGTTAGATATATGACAAGAAACAAAAACGAAGCGTTTGAATCAGATAAAAATAAACATATACAGTTTAACGATACGCATAAAATTAATATCCATGGGTTAATTTTGCTATTTTTAAAATTATTTTTTATATATCGATCAGATAGAATGTCACAAGAGATTATGGATTCTATCATCGAAAAAGCCAATATATTTGAATTTACGTAAATTCCAATTAAACGATTCTTATATATACCCAAATTATACGGTCCAACAACCGTTTCATGTTTCCAAAAAAGTACGAAAAGAGACAAAACAGCACAAACAGAACCGAAAATAACAAAAAATTTAAGTATAAAGACCATTTCTTTTTCTATTTCACTGTGTGTATTTCCTGTATACATTCCGTAAAATATGAAAAAACATGCAGCAGTGTAAAGTATTAGTGCGATATTCGGAACGAACCATATTGAGACGTTCATAAATGAAGTTACCGCCATGGAAATTAAAAAAGCCCATAGAAGATACTTGTATTTGACTTTGAAAGCTCTTTTTTCCATAAAAAAATTATGTACAAGGATGAAAAATCCCCATGCCAGCACAAAACATTTTATCACCAAAAAAGGAATATCTAAAAATGCCAACATCTCAAAAGACAGAACCATTATAAAAATTTTTCTGAAAAGGCTCGTATCACACATATACTTTTTTAAATCAAATTTTTCAAAAAACGACCGCAATACGAGCACCCCTTTTCCTAGGAAATCTAATTTAGATTTTCTTTGTAAGTTTTTATGATATATTCTATTTCGTCATTTGTCAAAAGGGTGTGAAGCGGAAGTGTCACTTCGTTTTTATACATATCGAAAGCGTTTGGAAAATCTTTTATGTCGAAGCCGAGACTTTTATAAGCTGTAAACATCGGAAGTGGTTTATAATGCACGTTCGTCGCAATACCGCACTCAGACATTTTTTGAATAAATTTATTTCTGAAATTTTCATCTTTTCCGATAAGTCTGGTAATGTAAAGATGACAACTAGATTTTGAATTTTCAGTTAAATGAGGTAAAACTTGCACGTTTTCAGATTTAAGACCATCATTGTACATCTGAGTGATTTCATAACGTCTTTTCAATATTTCTTCATATCTTGATAATTGAGAAATTCCCAAAGAAGCGAGTACGTCAGTCATGTTGCATTTGTATGCCGGGTAGATTATATCATATTCCCAAGCTCCGGCTTTGCTTTTTTCTAAAGCGTCTTTATTTTGACCATGCAAAGATAAAAGCATGTAATTTTTGTATATTTCATCATTGTCTATCCCGTCGATTGATTTCCATGTAACGGCGCCACCTTCTGCTGTCGTAAGGTTTTTGACGGCATGAAAAGAAAAACTCGTAAAATCCGCTACACTTCCGGAAATTTTTCCATTTCGGCTAGCTCCGAAAGAATGTGCTCCAT
>CAKUZC010000036.1 GCA_934718145.1 uncultured Eubacteriales bacterium
ATATATAACTCCGGTATATTCCTTCCATTTTTTTTGATATCTCTCTATAAACCCATATTTGTGAGCATTGTCCATAAGCCATTTGTATTCTTTCGTTTTATAAAAATCATCTTCTACACCATTAAAATCAACTGCCAATCCTGTATTGTGTTCGCTTGTTCCGGGTTTAGCGACAACTTTCGCAGCTCGTTTTGCCGCTTCTTCATCTGAAATCATGGCTTTAGATTTTTCTCTTTCAATTCGACGGTTAAAAAGTTTAGTTTGAAGACTCATGTTTCTGTAACCGGATGAAATCCAAAGTACTATCCCTTGTTTTTTAGCTTCAGTTATCATAGAGTCTAAACTTTCCGCAGCTTCGACATTTATTTCTTTCCCATGACAAGCTTTTGTTTTTACATTAATGCTTTCAGAAATAGGGTTGTCCTTATTTATTACTATCATTTCGGGAGAACAGGTTTTATTCCAACTTGAAAAATCATAAACTTTACCGTTTTTATTACCTTTTGCAGTTTCACAAATCTCATTTTTTTCATCAGTTTTACTATCTAGAGACTCACTTTTAGCATCTTCACGTTCTAATTCTTTTTTGCTGAGTTCATTCATGCCATCAGTATCTTGAGAATTTTGACCGGACAAAGTATTTGAAGCGGAAGACTCAATTCCTATGTTACCGGCTTTTTTACCGTCTATATATTTGTAAAGAAATACCATTCCTACAGCAAATATACAAACTATTCCGCAACCTACAAACCACCATTTTATACCTGTTTTTGTAACTCTCTTGAATTTCCTGTAAAAATTCAATTTTTTCCTATCTTTGTCATTAAGACGTCTATAATAATCCATAAAATTCGGAATTTCAAAGCAAATTCCCAAATTCCTCCTTTAAAATATTGCACACTAATTATATAAAATTTTCCCTGCAATATCAACGGAATCATCAAAATTTGAGTTTTCCATGTTATCTTTTCCATGAAAATATATTGATGTGCCCTCTCTACTTTTTATCATTCCGCTTTTGACATTTAATTTTCCAAAAGTTTCAATCGGAACAGGGTATCTTAACTCGTTATTTTCACCTATTATACCTCCTGAAATATTCACAGTTGAATTTTCATATCCCTTAATACTTCTTATAAATCCCCCGGATATATTCAAAAAGCCGTTAACATTTAGAGTACAGTACCCACCTGAAGAAAGATATTTTCCGGAACGAATTGATATTTGGGATTCCTTACTTGGTGCAATTACTACGCCTTTACTTACAAAATTATGCCCGGAACTACTGAGATAAACATGAGTATTTTCGCCGATAGCGTTGATTCCATAACCTCTAAAGCCCGTACCATATCCCCCATTTAAAGTTGCGTTTTTTTCCAGTATTAAAATAGAATTGTCCCTCATCTCAAAAATGTCTCTTGAAGTATAAAGAGAAAATGGTTTTCTGGTATTATCTATACAAATACCTCCGGAAATAATGCAAAATGCTCCCTCTTTCAAAATGAATCTGACATGAGAAAGTTTAGCTTCTCCTGTTATATATAAACTACGGTTTATATATACTTTATCATTCATAGAAAGGCAATTTTCGAACTTTATTTCGCTGCAATCTGTAATTATAGTTCCGACATTAACATTTTTAAGTGCATTTATGAATTCATTTTTACTTCTCACTATTCTTATTTCCATATTTTGTATTTGTTTATAGCTTTCATTCATTCTAACAGCGTGTAGAAATTTATCATAGTTTGTGACTTTCAATTTTTCTGTGTACTCAAGTTTATTATAAAAAGTTTGGATTTTATTTATTATTTTACTATTATCTGTTTTTGGAATGTCTGGAATAGTGTCTATATAATCACAAACAAACTTTCCGTCAAAATGACTTTCCGGTGAATCTTTTTTTTCAATAGAAAATGAATCAATTTCCGTAAAGTTACAATTTTTTTTATTAAATTCATATGCTTTAAAACAAAGCTTACCGTTGTTTATTTCTATAGTAGAATAGACAGGATTTAAAATACGCAAAGACTTGCAAATAGGAAAATCAGTCGAAACGTCTCCGCTGTAATGTTTTACTCCTGAAGTAGACGGAACTATAAAAGCAGTTCCCCTGGGATTGACAAATTTCTTTTTACCTTTATTACACGATTTTCCATATTTAATTTCGGATTTAACGGGTATACCTTCAACTAAAAAAGGAGTTCTTACGTAAACGTGGTCATGCCCACCAAGAACCAAGTCTATTTCTCCGTAATATGCCAAATCAATAATTTGATTTCTTATCTTTTTTACATCAGAATCTTTGTGATGTGGTCCGTTTGAATAGGGAGCTTTATGAACGCAAAGTATTTTCCACTTTGTATTAGCCTTTTTCGCGACATTTAATGCCCAACGATACTGTTTTTTATCTAGACCACTTCCGGATACACTATTTGTGTTCAAAATTATAAAAGTTGCATCGTTATAAACAAAAGAGTAATACACTCCTGATTTTGTATCTTGAGCGGGTAAATTTCCAATATTGAAATGCCCGAAAATAGCGCCATTTACACCTGCTTTTAATGCTTTGGCACTTATAATAGCTTCATGATTTCCACTCAAGGGAACAGTTGCAATTTCACGCCATACATTACTTTTTAAAACCCATTTCCAATATTCTTCATTATTTCCGTCATCGACAAAATCGCCCAAATGCATCATGAAATCAATATTTTTTTCTTTTTTGATTGCTGTTTCCAACATTTTTGAAAAAACTTCATAATCACTCTTTACCATTCCTTGAGAATCGGCTAGAATCATGAATTTAAACTCATTTGAAGAATTTGAAACTTTAAAATTATAAACAGAACTCTTTTTGTCTGTTGAATACAGTATCCTATAATAGACGATTCCGGAACTTAATCCTTTTAAAGAAGCTGAATACTCATTCATGTAAACTATTTCATAACTTGAAACCAACCCTAAATTTAAAAGAGGCCACGTTTTCGGCACTTTTTTACAATCAACTTCAACTTTAAAACTTTCCGAAAAATCTTCTTTGTATGAATATTCCAAAATGGCATTTTCAAGTTCAAGTCCCGTAAACCATCTGAAATTTCTATCAGTGTGTGGATTTTCGCCAAATGTCACAGTTATTTCAAACGGTTCATGAGGAATATTTTCTTTAAAACCTTCAACATTCTTAGGGAAAGATTTAAAACAATTTCCCAAGAAATTTCCGGCTATGTCTCGTAAAATTTCACTTGCACCACGTATAAAACTTGGACTTACATAATTTTTGGCAAAGTTATAAATTATCTCTCTTAAATTAACGTCAAACATCCTGAGAAGATGAGATATCTGACCTTTATTTGTCTTTTTATTTAAAACAGAACGAATTAAAACTGAATCAAATGTAACTTTAAAATCAAAAAATATACCTTCACTAAGTTGAGCGGTAACTCCGGAAATATATTCTATTAAGATATCAATCCACTTTTCTATAAATTTTCCTTTTCCTATATTTGTAAGTGCAGGTTCAATCCACTTAGGAATTTCGTCTGAAGATTTATAATAATTGAGCAATATCAACATCGCTAAATCATAAAGAGTTTTTTCCTCAGATGTTTTAGGTTTATATATTTTCGTAACTGAAAGACTATATATAATTTCATCAACTTTATTAGTTATATAATCATCGTCTGATATATATTTTTTTTCAATTTGAGTAATTATGCTGTCAAACGAACTTATTATTTGCTTATCTGTAATTGTAATCTTTTTCACAAAAAGTCTAAGAATTCCGAAAAATTCAATTTGAATTCCCCTGCGTCTGTACTGTACATCTGCTCTGCCAAGCCCATGTCCTAACTCAATTCCTCTGCGTTTACAAAGTTGATATCTTATTTTCTCTATGACAAATTTATCCGCACTCATCCCCGGAATTAAATCTTCCACGCTTTTTTTAATACCTTTAATTTTTATTTTTTCAATAAAAGGCTTCAAAGCATTGATTACTATTTCGCTTATTTTTCCACCTAGGTACTTTGAACTTCTTTCTGTCATTTCATTTTCCTTTAATTAATTTTTAGTTTCGTTTTCTGAAATTTCTCTCAAAACGGCAATTTCTTTTTTCCAACCTTCTGTGCTTTCCTGAGGTGTTTCCAATATAAAGGGCAAGTTTTTAAGGTAAGGGTTATTTACTATTTTTGAAAAAGTTTCCATACCTATATTTCCTTTACCTATCTTTTCGTGACGGTCTTTTTTACTTGCACATAGGTTTTTGCTGTCATTTAAATGTATAGCTTTCAGCATATCAATTCCTATTGTATTGTCAAATTTTTCAAGAACTCCATCTAAATCATTTACAATGTCGTAACCACTGTCAAACACGTGACAAGTATCAAAGCACACACCTATTTTATTCTTTAACTCAATATTGTCGATTATCTTACGCAATTCGCCAAAATCTCCACCTATTTCACTACCCTTACCTGCCATAGTCTCAAGAAGAACAACAGTTTTTTGCTCAGGTTTTAAAATTTCATTGAGAGCGTTTGAAATTTGCTCTATACCTACATCTTTACCTTGTCCCGTATGACTTCCCGGGTGTAAATTATATAAAACTCCCGGAATTAAATCGGCTCTTTCAAGGTCTTCAGCAAGCATATTTTTAGAATAGCTTCTTATACTTTCAGTTTTCGAACATAAATTCAAAATATATGGCGAATGAGCAACAATCTGAGAAAAATTATCTTTTCTGATTTTCAAAAAATTCTCAATGTCTTGCATATCTAGAGACTTTACCGAACCACCCCTCGGATTTCTCGAAAAATACTGAAAAGTAGTAGCACCAGCTTTTAAAGCTGTTTCGGCCATTGTGCAAAATCCTCCCGAACTCGAAACGTGAAATCCTATATTTAACATAATTTTACAGCAACAATGCTGTTGTTCACCCACCTTAAATACTTTTTTAAAAATATTATCCTCAATAAATTTTATTATAAATCATTTCTTTTTACAAATTCTTAAGAAAAATAAAAATATATATTGATTTTATATTCAATTTATGTTATAATATAATTACAAAACAACACAGGAGGAAACAATAATATGCAATCATTTTCAAAAAGAGTTTTAGGTGTACTTCAATCAGCTGCCATCATTGGACTTTCAGTCGCAGCTACCGCAGGTGCTATCGGTGGATCAGTTTATGCTACAGGCAGAATGTTTGACTACATAAGAGGCGCTAAGGCCGGTTCTTCTCTTAAAGGTGCAGCTAATTTTGTCTCCAAAAATCCTGATTTTATTGGTTTATGTGCATGTGCTATGGCCGCAAACAAAATAGAAGTTCACGCATCAAATATTTAAAAATATATTGACTTTATATTCAGTTTATGTTATAATATAATTACAAAACAACACAGGAGGAAACAATAATATGCAATCATTTCCAAAAAGAGTTTTAGGTGTAGTTCAATCAGCTATCATCATCGGACTTTCAGTCGCAGTTACCTCAGCTGCTATCGGTGGATCTGTTTACGCTACAGGCAGAATGTTTGACTACATAAGAGGCGCTAAGGCCGGTTCTTCCCTTAAAGGTGCAGCTAATTTTGTTTCTAAAAATCCCGAATTAGTTTGTTTAGGCGTGGGTGCAGCAATTGCAAACAGCTCAGATCGTGCACATAATTCACGTTAAAAATAAGGTTTTACGTTAAGCAATATAAAAGTTTGTTTTCAATAGTTCTACGCTTATAGTTTTCTACAGTAAAATGGCCACCCGTCTTATGATGGATGGCCTTTATTATGCTTTAATAAAAGAAATATAATACTTCACGAAGATATTTTCTCAATGTCTTTTTTTAATTTTTCTATTATCCTTTTTTCCAAACGTGAAATATAAGATTGTGAAATCCCCATCAAGTCTGCAACTTCTTTTTGAGTATGTTCTTTTTCTCCCGAAAGCCCAAATCTCAATTGCATAATTATTTTGTCACGTTCGGCAAGATTTCTTACCGCTTCATTTACGAGAGAGCACTCTGTTTCTTGTTCAAGACGTGCCATTACTATATTTTGATCACTTCCCAAAATGTCGGAAAGCAAAAGCTCATTTCCGTCCCAATCAACATTAAGCGGTTCGTCAATGGAAGTTTCATTTTTTATCTGAGCGGTCTTTCTTAGATACATTAATATTTCATTTTCTATACATCTCGAAGCATAAGTTGCAAGTTTTATGTTCTTAGAAGGACAAAAAGTATTGACCGCTTTTATGAGACCTATTGTTCCAATAGAAATGAGGTCTTCTATGGGAATTCCGGACGAATCGAACTTTTTAGCTATATAAACCACTAATCTAAGATTGTGTGTGATAAGCGGCTCTCTAACGGATTCAGGTGCTCCTTCGGATATTTTTTGCATTATTTTAAGCTCTTCTTCATGAGACAAAGGAGCCGGCAAAGTTTCCGGACCATTTATGTAGTGAATTTCTTTTTTACCTATAAAAATTACTTTTCTTAAAAATATAATAAATTTTTTTATTTTTTCTGAAATAATATTAAAACAAATTTTCATGTATATTCTCCTTTTAAAGTTTAATCTATGAGTTCCGGATTCATGAGAGCAGGGGTATCATGAGGAAGAATTTTATTAGAACACACAGCTATATACGCCTGTTTTTTTATTCCATCTGAAATATATATGAAGTCAGGTTTAAAAGCGGGCAAAATTCCTTCTCCGGAAACAGTTTTGAAGGGAACAATACGCATTTTGAAATCTGTTTTTTTAAATATATTTTCTTCTGTGTTTAACTCTGAATTAAGTTCAAAATTTATATTTTCCGGGAATAAAGAAGATATTGTACTGCTTCGTGCAACTATTACCGGCAAATTTGAAAATGGTTCTTTAAGTGAATTGCATGTATCTATTTTTGCTTTGAAAACAGCATTTTTACCTTCAAAAGATACCTTTATATCACACCATCGGTTTTTTATTTCCTTTTTCCCCGTTACTCGATTAATTATCTCTATCGATGCATAGGCAATAACGGTTGAAAAAATAAGAATTATCGGTGAAATATTGAAATATACGACTCCATTGTTAATTATCATTCCTTTAGGCTTCCATATACACCAAATAAAAAACATAATCCCCGAAAAAGCAAAACTTATCGAATAAAAACAACCAAGAATTTTCAAAAACATCTTAAAACTTTTAATCTCAAAAACAGTAAGTACTATCGCACACGCCATAGCCAATTTTATTAAGAAAGAAATCCAAGCAGGCGGTTCAGGTAAAAATATGTACATTGAAAAAATTATACTTATTAATTCTCCCAATATTAGTCGCGTGGTCTTTAGTTTTATACAAAAAAATTTTGAAGTTGCCGTCAAAATAAAATAATTCACGAAAAGACTTACAGCGGCAAGAATATCAACGTAAAGTACTTGTTTCATATGTCACCTTCGTTTGTCTCTTTTACTTTATTATGTACCTCAAATTACGCTTATTTTGTCAAAATAAGGTATCATGGAAATTTTAATTAAATTATTTTAAGTTTTCGATATTGACATAATCCAAATTAATAACTAAAATAAGGTGTAGGTGTTGATGATAGTGCACCGAGTTGCGAGTATTTTACTTAATCTATTAAGTTTTAAAAAATTAAATATTCGGAGAAGTATCGAAGTGGTCATAACGGGGCTGACTCGAAATCTCCCTCGGCTAACGGAAGCTCATCTTCCGAAAAGCCTTTAACCGTGCGGGTTTCGGGCATCTGCCTATCACCGCATCACACAGAGTTCTAACGAGAATTCTAATACAACTGAGTATTTGCGTTAATACTCCCTTGGGAGTTTAACATATACGGAGACGTATCGAAGTGGTCATAACGGGGCTGACTCGAAATCAGTTAGGGAGCAATCCCCCGCGAGTTCGAATCTCGCCGTCTCCGCCAACGGAACCCTTGAAAACCCAGTGTTTTCAAGGGCTCTTTCTATTCGGTGAAAATTCTTCCGCTTCGATTTTTTGTGTTTCTGCCGCTTTTTTGAGCCGGTTTTATGCTTTTTTCGTCCGTGAATATTAGAATTAAAAACCGCCAAACAACGCATGAAATAAGGCTTTTTAAGGCTTGCCTACTTCTTGTTACATTAGAATAATTTATTCCGAACGGAAATTTACCGATTTTCAAAATACCCGGTTGCGGGCAACCGCACCAAAAGTCATGTGTGGATTTTAGCGGTCGGGGTTCAAACCGGCAGAAAGAAAAAT
>CAKUZC010000037.1 GCA_934718145.1 uncultured Eubacteriales bacterium
GAATGTAGCCTTATAAAAAAATATCAACCTAAATATAATATACTTCTCAAAGATGATAAAGGGTATAGTTATATAAAAATAACGAATGAAATGTGGCCTAAAGTTTTGTACGTAAAACAAAAAGATGACGATGGAGCCTACTACATAGGACCTTATACAAATTCGTTTTCAGTTAAACAAACAGTAGAGGAAATTATAAAGATATTTAAATTACCTACATGTTCAAGAAATCTTTCGAAAACATATAAACGTCCATGTCTTAACTACTATATAAATAGATGTTGTGCTCCGTGTATAAATGCTGTAAATTACGAAAAATATATAAAATTAATAAATGAAGCGTCTAAATTCATTAAAAACGGAATTTCTGAGACACTTAAATACTTAAATGAAAAAATGATAGAAGCATCTAATAATCTTAATTTCGAATATGCTGCAGAGCTTCGTGATAGAATTAAAGCTATTGAGGGAATTAAAAATCATCAAAAAGTAATATCTGATAGCAGTCAAGATCGTGATATTATAGCTGGAGCATTTGATGATTCTTCAGCTTCATTTGAAGTTTTTCGATTTAAAGATGGAAATTTATATGAAAGTCAAAATTTTATAATGGATTTAGATGGTACTCACACAAACATGCGAACTGAATTTATAAAACAATATTATATGATGAAAGATTACGTACCGAAAGACATTTTTATAGATGGAGATATTGAAAACTCTGAATTAATAAAAAAGTTTTTAAATTATGAAAGATCTCAAAATGTGAATATAATCATACCTAAAAAAGGGGATAATTTTAAACTTATTGAGATGTGTAAAAATAATGCATATGAGGCACTTTTGAGAAATAAAGACCATCGGAGCAGGTATGAAGATGTTTTACAAGATTTAAAAAATACACTTGATTTAAAAGAAATTCCCAAATATATTGAAGCGTATGACATTTCAAATCTTCGAGGAAGTGACAATGTTGGAGGAATGGTAGTTTTTAAGAATGGAAAGCCTTTAAAATCTGCTTATAGAAAATTTAAAATTGAAACAGTTTCAGGTCAAGATGATTACAGTTCTATGCGTGAAATTGTGAGAAGAAGAATCAAGCATTATGTTGATGGTAACAAAAACGATGGAGAAGGATTTTCAAAGCTTCCTGATTTGATTCTTGTCGATGGTGGAATTGCACATACATCCGCAGTTAGAGATGTTCTTAAACTTTCTGGAGTATGTGTACCTGTGTTTGGTATGGTAAAGGACAATAAGCACAGAACTCGAGCTATTACAACTTCTGGTGAAGAAATAGAGATAAAGAACAATAGAAGAGTTTTTTCATTTATAACTTCAATTCAAGATGAAGTACACAGATACACAATTGGGTACCACAAAAGTCTCAGAAACAAAAAAATTATGACTTCTGAACTTACCCAAATACCGGGAATAGGGAATAAACGAGCACTTAAAATTTTAAAAACTTTCGGTTCGATAAAAAGAGTTTCTGAAGCTCCATTAGAGGAATTAATGCTTATACACGGAATAACAAAAAATGTTGCTGAAGGAATATATAATTACTTCCATAAGGATTCATAAATTTGATATTCTATTCAATACCTCTATAAAGTAACTTGGTAAATGGCTTTCAAATTCTATATATTTTCCAGTTGTAGGATGTAAAAAACCGATTTTTCTTGCATGGAGACATTGACCTTTGAGAAATTTAAAAGGATTATTCTTAGGATTTGCATAAACTTCATCTCCAACAACAGGGTGTCCGATGTAAGACATATGAACTCGTATTTGATGAGTTCTTCCGGTTTCCAGTTTTAATCTTAAATGTGTAAAATTATTATATCTTCCCAATACAGTATAGTGGGTAACTGCATTTCTTCCGCATAAAGGAGTAACAGCCATTTTTTTTCGATTTGTCTTATGTCTACCTATATTTGCATTTACAGTTCCAACATTTTCTTTTATATTACCGTAAACCACAGCTTCATATTCTCGAGTAAAGCTGTGATTTTTTATTTGCTCAGCAAGATTCTTATGAGAATTATCATTTTTCGCTACTATAAGAAGTCCACTTGTATCTTTATCAATTCTGTGAACTATTCCTGGACGAATTATTCCGTTTATTCCTGAAAGAGAATCTTTGCAGTGGTAAAGAAGGGCATTAACAAGAGTTCCGTTGTAATTCCCCGGTGCAGGATGAACTACCATGTCTTTGGGTTTATTTACTACCAATAAGTCATTATCTTCATAAACAATGTCCAATGGTATATTTTCCGGAATTATTTCTAAACTTTCAGGTTCGGGTATAGTTACTTTTATTTGGTCGTTTTCAATTAGTTTGTAATTTTTGTTTATAATTAAATTATTTACTTTTACGTTTTCATTTTGAATAAGCTTGTGAATATAAGAACGTGATACATCATTTATGACTGATGATAAAAATTTATCTATTCTTTCTCCCTGATTTTCGATTTTTACAGTAAAAATAAGTTCACCCATAATCTAATTCATCCTACTCCTAAATCTGTTATGTTTAAAGATATTTCGATAGTAGGGTCATCTTTTATTTTTGGGTATATTTCCTTTATAAATCTTTCTGTAAGTTCAGGGTTACTGCGCATAGGAGTGCTGTTCGGAACGAAAATATTTATCATAAATCTTTCAAAATATTTTTTTGCGATTTCTATATCTGAAATTACGCTGTCAAAACTTTGATTTTTAGTCCCAACTAGCAAACACACGCTGTCAAAATACTTTGCTACCTCTTGAGCTGTAACAGATTCAGGAATACCTTTATTCCAGTAACTTCTGAGTTTAGGATCGAATGTTTCTATACCAGTTCTAAATTTAACTTTAGAATTTTTAAATTTTCTCGCAAATTCCGAAATCATATTTCTATAAGCCCAGTGAATTTCCAGCCATACTTCTTTTATACGTTTTTCATCTATTTTATGTATAAGTTTGTCCAGAGTAAAATTATCAAGTTCCATAGTCGATCCTGAGTTTATAACATCTATTATACCGAATTTTCCAGTAATTTTATCTATTACCTGTGAATTTATTTCAAATGGATTTTTGCTAATATCGTTGTAATAATCACAAAATTTGCATTTTTTCCAAAAACATCCTTTTCCTTGTAAAAGAATAAATTCTCTCGGAAATTTGTCGGTTATGAGTGAATACCTTGTTTGAACTTTTTCCATTTTTTGATATTTTTCCTTTTCAAATTGTTATAACATAATATTAAAGTTATATTTAGAAAAAAGCAATAGCCCGGACATATGTCAGAGCTATTAGTAAATTATTTTGCTTCAGTTATTTTTATTTTATCGTATGGAACTCCGGATTGACCCGAAACTATATCGCGTATTATTACTGCTGAATTTTCGTTAAGATTTCCGGGACTTACTATTACACTACACTCACCATTTTGAATAGAGACTATGCATTCGCCGAATCCTTTGGCTTTTATGAGATTTTCTATATTTGACTCTTGTTGAATATTTTTTGTCATAGATTCCAGTTGAGAATTTATATCATTTTTAAGCTCATTGTTTATTTCCGAGGAAGAAGCGAGATTTTTAAGTTTTTCTTCAGCTTCTTCACGTGCTTTTTGACGACTCGATTGCGCTTGAGCAAAATATTTTTTTGTTTCGTCGGAAAGAGTTGCAACAGTAGGAGCTATTTCTTCACTTCTTTCCTCTACATGTGAAGTGTTTACGTAACGAGCTTCTCCAAGTTCTTTTGTAGACTCTAAAATTCCTGTGGAGTTAAGTCCTTTTTCTTCAGAAAATTGCCAGTTTAGATATACGGCTGCTCCTAAAGCAACTACCAATGATGCTAAAATTAATTGACGTTTGTGAAATTTCATTTTTGTTCCTCCAATATTTTTTAAATTCAGAAAATTAAAATCATTTCAATTATCCTGATTTTGTTATGCAAACACGTTTAGACGGAATATTTAAAGCTGTTGTAACTGCTTCGGTAATTCTTTGCTTTACTATGGGATTGTCTCCTCCGGAACAAATTACTATCACACCCTTTACTTTAGGTTCTATTTCCGTTACCGCTAAAGCATGTTCAGTGCCTTGACTGTCTTTTATTGTTATGTATTTTTTTTCACAATCATTACTTTCCTTTTTTCTTGTAATCATTCCTTCAGATTTGTCTTCACATGCTTCCTTATTTTTCCTTTCTTCAGTTGCATATACAGTTTCTGCTGAATTTTCAAATGTCACCATTACTCGTGCTTTTCCGGCTCCTTCTACTTCAGATATGATGTTTTCAAGATTTTGCTTTAATTCTTGTTGCCTATTTGATATTGAATTTGAAGTATTTAATGTTTTTTCTTTTGAAGGATTAGATTTAAAAAAACCTGAAATGGCTATCAAAACAAGGCCTGTCAAACCTAAAGTGACAATTATATTTCCTTGATTTTTTGAAGACAGTATTTTCTTTATTTTTTCTGTAATGTCGGATATTTTAAAATTTGTTTTATCCATATATTTTACGCCTCCATTTTTTTAATTTCTTTAACGTTAGTATTTTTTAAACAACAATTATTTCTGATTGAATGTTTAAATCATTTTCCAAAGATTTTTTGATTGTATCCTTTGAGATTTTCGAATTCTCAGATATATAAATTTTGCACTTGTTCATTATTATGCAGTTGTCCTTGCCAATATCCATTAAAACTTCAATTTTTTGAGGAATAATTCCTATGTTGTTTAAATAGCGACGTATAATGGCTTCGATATTTTTTCGTGTTAAATCAGATGTTTGGCTTTTTATTTTTTCTTCCATATGTTGTTGTTTTTTTAATTCTTGAGAATTTAACGTGTTTTTTAATGATATGTTTAGGTTATTTTTTAAAGAAGGAATTGGAATTATAAAAGAACATACTACAAAAGTCCCCAAAACCATGTTAAGTATTTTTTCCATCTTTCCGGGAGGAATTAAGAATTCTATTAAAGCCGATATTACTACCGTTATCGATAAGATAGCTGTCCATTCTTTTATTTCATTCATTTTTTACCTTCCGACTACGATTAAAAGTACTGTTGAAACTAACATTATAATCATTACAAATATAAGTGCTGCAAGCATTACCGATATAACGCTGTGTATGGATTTAAAAAGAAAACAAATTTTTTTAAGATTAAATATATCGCTTATTCCTTGTCCTATATTTAAAAAAATCATCCATATAAAACATTCGATTACTATTGGTAAAAAAATTGCTCCAATTGCTATCATTCCAAAAGCTCCCGCTCCTGATTTAAGCAATTTTAAACATTGTTGAACTGTTCCAAAAGCATCACTTACCGCTCCGCCTATTATTGGTACACAACTGTCTATTGTGAATTTTGCCGCTTCGGTTTTTAAATTATCAGCAGATGAAGAGACAATATTTTGAACTGTCAAAATTCCGGTGAAAGTGGAAGCAGCGAATTTAAATAAAGATTTGGATGTTTTATATATTGCAGAACACAACTCATTGAGATTAATTCCGGGAGATATGGAAGAAACAAGTGAAATACCCAAAAGAATATTCATAAAGGGAACAAGAATATTTCCAGAGAAATATGAAATTATTTGTCCCATTGCTATAATGAGAGTCTGAGATGAAGTTGCAGATATAGGATTACCTGAAATCGCCATTATAGCGGCAATAATGGGAGTCTCGTAAAGTATAAATCTACATGCACTTTTTATTGCTAAGGAACAACCGTTTACACAGTTTACCATCGGGTTAATCATAGATGAACATAGACAAAGCACACTGACAGATGACATTATTTTTTCTATATTTTTATTTCCAAACGATGTTTTGAGATTCATAATTATTGTACTTAAAAGTATTATGCCAAGCATGGGAATCATAGATGAAAGGGGAATAGAAATTTTTTCCGAAAAGGTTTTTGATATTTCTTTTAATATATTTTCAAAATTAAGGTTTGAAAGCTGTTCCCAACTTGCGTTTTTAATTCCTATATTTTCCATTGAATCCAGTGCGTGTTTTGGAATCTGGTCATTTAGTTTTTCAATTTCCAAAGATTTGTACTGTTCTTCGTATATTTGATTTAATCCTTTGTCATGCTGAGCATTTACACAAACATTCATTGTTAAAATTAAGAATAATACGGTAATTAAAAACTTTTTCATTAAGTTTTACCTGATTCCGATAAAATTTAAGGACGTTTGGATAATGGTTTCGAATAAAGGCAAGGCGGTAATGAGTATTCCTATTTTTCCAGCAAATTCTACTTTAGAAGCTAGCGAATTTTCTCCGGCATCACGACAAGAATCTGCGGCAAATTGTACTGCAAAACATATACCTAGGGATTTAAAAAGTATCATTGCATATTCTCCCGGAATCTTAGCAAATGACATTATATTGTTTATTTTATTTAATACCGGGGAAATCTCTGTTAAAATTGCAATTGATAATATTATTCCGGCAATTATATTTATAATAACTGAATATTCAGGAAGATGCTTTTTTAAAGATACTGCCGCCACGGCTGCGCTTAGTGTTAATCCTGCGATTGCACATATGTTCATTGTTCTTACCATCCGTTTTTCAAAGTCCAAATACTGATTTTATTGTTCTAAAGAGTAAATCTATCTGTTGAACAACCATCATAAGTACAACAATTAATCCTGCTAAAGTGGTCATCATAGCCTGTTCTTCACGGCCGGAGCGGATAAGAACCTGATTTAAAACCGCTACTATTATTCCTACTGCCGCTATTTTAAAGATTAAATCTATGTTCATTTAAAAAGTCCTCCGAAAAGTTCTTCAAATTAAAATCAAAGCAATAGCAAAACTAATGCAAATCCCCATAATTATGGGAAGTTTTCCCTTAGAATTTAACTTGTTTTGAGCATCTTTAATTTTTATCTGAAATAAATTTATATAATGATTTATATGATTTATCTGTTCTTGAATGTTGTAATTTCCAAGTTCTTTTCCGAAGTTTATTATCATAGCGGTTTCATCATCTGTTATTCCAGTTTCATAATTTATGTCTGAAAAGGCATTTTTCCAAGAATCTTCGAAAGAGTTAAACATAGAACCGTTTAAACATTGATTTAATCGTGTTTTGAGAGGATTTGAACATGAATAGTTTTTTAATATTTCAAATAACGTTTTTCCTGTATATGAAATTTCGCTTTTTAAGTGAATTAAAAAATTTATGTAAGAGTGTAAAAAACGCACTCTTTTTAAATATTTTCCAGAAATAGAAATTCCTTTAAGAGTTCCTGATATTATTAAAATAATTAGCCCTGCTGTTTTAAGCATTTAAATCACACGCTTTACAGATATTTTTAATTGAGCCTAAGGATTCTGAGTTATTCATGAATATTATGTTTTCGAATGCACCAGAATTCAAAAGCTTTTTTATTTGAGGTTTTCCCAAAAGTTCAGTTTTGTTTCTTGCGTGAACGCTCGCAATAATACGTACACCTGAATTAAGGCTTTGTAAAATAGATAAAGCATCTTTTTCTGAACCTATTTCGTCGCATACTATAACATCGGGCGATAAGCACCTGGTAGCTCGTAGTATTCCTTCTCCTTTTGGGAAACCAGATAATATATCGCTTAATCCTATATCCATTTGAATATTCCCTTCAAAGCAGGAACCGATTTCCATTCTTTCATCAACTACTGTAACTTTTTTAAAAAATTCTTTATCAGTTGAAATAATCCTTGAAAGGTCTCTCAATATAGTAGTTTTTCCGCAACCCGGTGGACCTGCTATTAAAACTCCTCCGTTACTGTTTTTAATAATTTCAAATATTTTTTCTGAACAACCTTCAAATTCACGTGCGATTCTTATATTTAAAGAAGTAATATTTTTTATCCCTTCAATATTTCCGTCTCTTATAATTGCGGTACCGCAAATTCCAACTCTATTCCCACCATTTATTGTTATAAAACCTTCTTTCAGTTGTTCCTGAAAGCTATATACTGAGTAATTACACATTATTTTTACACATTGCGAAATATCTTCAGAAGATATTAAGTTAGATGGATTTAAAAAATAATTATTATTTTTATATATTATGAGCGGCTGTTTTCCCACTTTTAATCTGATTTCCGTAGCTAAGGATTTTATATTTTCTGGAATATCTTTAAGATCAGATTTTAATTTTGGGCAAAGG
>CAKUZC010000038.1 GCA_934718145.1 uncultured Eubacteriales bacterium
CATAGAACAGTATTTAACTAAATCTGAATGGAACTATCAAGATTATGAAAAAATATCAGACTATGCGGTTGAAAAATGGACAGAGCTTAAATCTAATTAATTTTGAAAAGAGGTAATTTATATGGAATGCGATTTGAATATTAATCTTTTGTCAAAAAATAAAAATTTATGGAATAAATCTATGATAAAAGATATTTTTAAAATGTTTCGAGATTTTAGAAATCAAGGAAGTTCGGAGAGTAAAGAGCGATGTTTTGTGGAGTTTTTGATTGAAATTGAACAAGCTTATCGTAATTTTTTGATTGAAATAAGGAATCTTCCTATGATAATGAATTGTAGAGTCAAAGGAGATGAAAAGTCTCATTTTGGAGGAGAAGAGTGTGCAAAATTTATGAAACAAATTCGCAGCTCATCAGAGAAGTATTTAAATCTTACCGAGCATAAAGACAGTGTAACTGAGAATTCTGTTTACAACATTATCTTAAAAATGAAAGAAAAAGCTTCATCTGACGAAATGATTGCAAGACGTATTGAAAAAGAAATCAAAGAAAATTACAATTCTATGGGCATTGATGATACTTTAAATTTTATAAAAAAATCGGGTTATGATTTAACTCAGAACGATGAAATTAAAGAAAATTATAATTTTATGGGAATCGATAGTAATTTAAATCTTGCAAAAAAATCAAATTGAGATTTAACTTAAAGCGATGACATATAAATTTATAAAATTTTTAAAATTATTATTGACTTTTATTTTGTTTAGAACTAGAATATAATCTGTAGTCGAAAATTGCATGGTGGGCTACATGATTATTTATGCCGGTGTGGCGGAATAGGTAGACGCAAGGGACTTAAAATCCCTCGGTAGCGATACCGTGCCGGTTCGAGTCCGGCCACCGGTACCATGCAGTTGTCTTATAGGGTATGATATATTTTAGAAGAAGTTAGATTATCAGTTTTGGTAATCTGATTTTTTATTTGCTGGGATTATTTACTCAGCTCAAATATGGTAGAATATAAATGTATTAAATTTTAAGAAGTATATTTAATAATTATTTTGAGTGAAGTGATGATTTTTGATGTTTAACTTGTGTGATATTGGTCAAGTAAAGGAATTGCTATTAAAGTATAATTTCAAATTTTCAAAATCTCTTGGCCAGAACTTTATAATTAATTCAGAAGTATGCCCGAAGATGGCGAAAATGTGTTCTGAAAATTGCGAAAGCGGAGTTCTCGAAATAGGGCCGGGAATAGGCGTTTTGACTGTAGAACTTGCCAAAAGATTTAAAAAGGTTGTTTCAATTGAAATAGATAAAAATTTGATTCCTATAATAAATGAAACCACATCTAATTTAAGTAATGTTGAAATTATAAATAATGACATATTAAAATTGAGTCTAGAAAACATAATTAAAGATAAATTTTATGATTGTAATGAAGTTAGTGTTTGTGCGAATCTTCCATACTATATTACATCTGAAATAATAATGTATATTTTAGAAAATAATCCCGGATTTAGCTCTATTACAGTTATGGTTCAAAAAGAAGCTGCTGAGAGAATTTGTGCAGAACCCGGTACAAGGCAATCAGGGGCTATAAGTTTAGCGGTGAGGTACTACGGAATACCCAAGATATTATTCAATGTGGGAAGAAACAGTTTTATTCCCTCTCCGAACGTAGATTCCTGCGTGATTAAAATAGAAATGAATGACAAAAATAAAAAAGCCATTGTTAATTCCAAGGCTTTCTTTAAGGTTGTACGTGCCGCATATTCTAAAAGAAGGAAAAATTTGTTGAATTCTTTAAGTATGGGTATAGGAATTGATAAAAACAAAATAAAAGAGCTTTTGAACAGATGTAATATAGATTTTAATCTAAGAGCGGAACAACTAAATTTTGAAGATTTCATTAGTATTTCCAACGTTATAGAATTAAAATAATCTTATTTTTTTCTCAATTGTTTAAAGAAATTACTTAAAGTATCTGAACATTCTTCCTTTAAAATGTTTGGTGTTATTTCGGGTTTATGATTATATGGAAGATCAAATAAATTTATAACGCTAAAACAGGAACCTGCTTTCGGATCATCGGCTCCGTATATAACCCTCTGTATTCTTGAGTTTATTATGGCACCTGCACACATCGGACATGGTTCAAGCGTTACGTATAAACTACATCCTATCAAGCGCCATTGATTTAATTCTTTACAAGCTTTGAAAATTGCTTCTATTTCAGCATGATGAAGAGCATTTTTACTTTTTTCTCTTTTATTTCTTCCGGTCGAGATAATTTCATTATTTAAAACTATAATTGCTCCAATGGGAACTTCTTCTTCAAGAGCGGATTTTTTCGCTTCACAAATAGCTTTTTTCATAAAATATTCATCTGAATTTATTTGTATCATTTTTTTAATTCTCCAATAGATTTTTCGGAAACGTTATTAAAATAAACTCTGTCTATGTCTATTATGCATTTATAACGTGGATCAATGGCTTTTACACTCTGAACTATCGCAGTTGATATTTCCTCATTGGTTTGATTTACACTGTAAGGCACTGAAGTATGAAAAATTAGTGTAGGAGTGGAACCCGGAATAATTCTTAGGTCATATACTTTTGAATCTTTATGAATCAGTTTGACTATTTTGGATAATTTTTTTCTTATGGATGTTACCTCTTTATTATCTGTAATAATTGGGTCCATATGAATTATTGCCGGACATCCGAATTTGTTTTTTAACTTTTTTTCAATTAAATCTGTTGCTTCGTGAAGAACCATTATGTTTTCATTTGCAGGCATTTCGGCATGTAGTGAAATAACACTTTTTCCCGGTCCATAATTATGTACGGTAATTTCATGAATTCCTAAAATTTTCGGACTAGAAAGTACTATGTCATTTATTTCTTTAACCATTTCCGGGCTAGGGGATTGACCTAAAAGAGGGTTTATTGTTTCCTTTATTATGCTTACACCGGTGAATACTATGAAAAGAGCTACAATTATACCTGTATAGGCATCTACTGAAATTCCCGTCAGATAGTTAATTGTCATACCTGCTAAAATTGTTACAGTTATTATTCCATCTAGTATGCTGTCAAAAGCAGTAGCTTTCATTGCCATTGAATTTATCATATTTCCAAGTTTTCTATTAAAAAATCCCATCCACAATTTTACAATTAATGATACTGACAGTATAATTACGGACGTAATATCGTAACACACGGGTTCGGGATTGAAAATTTTCTCTATGGAGGATTTTGTAAACTCAATTCCTGTAAATATTATAGCTATAGAAATAATAAGACCGGATATGTACTCTATTCTGCCATATCCAAAAGGATGATTTTTATCTGCAGGGCTTCCCGATGTTTTAAAACATATAAGCGTTATTATTGAGGATACAGCGTCTGAAAGGTTGTTAAATGCATCAGCACTTACAGCTATAGATGAAGTCATTATTCCAACGAAAAATTTTCCCGCAGATAAAACCATATTACATATTATCCCCACGATACCGCTTAGTACTCCAAATTTTCTGCGAACCTGAGAATTATTTACATCTTCGTAATTTGGTATAAATTTTTTAATTAAATAGTTTGTCATATAATTTGTTGCAGAATTTCTCCGCTTCTCCTTCCATTTAATATTTAAATATTACTAAATGGAAATATTATACTATTTTTCCGTGTCGTTGTTAATATCTTCATCAGATTCTTTTTTTGATTTTAAGAATTTAACTATGAAATATATTCCTCCCGCGCATAAAATCGCTATTGTACCGGCTATCAAATATGTATTTGGATTTGAAAAAATCTCATTTGCATTTTCTTCATTTTCATTGTAAATACTTTCATTTTCTAAATTTTCTTCGAAGTTTTGGTCAGTGTCTTCTTCCTCATTATCAGATTTTCCATTAAATTTTGAACTGCTTTTTCTTTTAGTTTTGCGACTGCGTTTTGAAGTGCCTGTAGCTTTTTTAGATTTTTTGGTAGCACCACAAATACTAATTTTTCCGGTTGAAACTTGTCCGGGTTTGTTAGATGTATCAGATGTTGATTTCTTGAAATTATTATTTTCGGTCTTTGGAATTGAAAATTGTTCGGGTTTAGAGTTATTATCTTTAGAAACTTTTATGTTATAAACTGATTTTACTCTTAAACTTCTGTTTGAAACCGTGACTGTAATGTCAGTTACTTGGTTTTCTGAAGATAATTTTCTTTTATTTATTTTTACAGACAAATCGTCACGTGCAGGAATGGCTTTAATGTCCAGATATTGAGTTTGAGATGGAACAATGGCGGTGTAGTCAAATACATTAGGAGAAAATTCAGGTGAAATTTTACCGGAAGAAATTTCAAGAGAACTTAATTTACAATTTTCTAAAATAGGGTTACCTTTTATGCTCAAAATTGTGTTTTTAACTTCATCTTTGTTATCTTGATTTGAATCATTAAATTCTGCTGTTACTGTAGATTCTTGCGTCAAAACTTTATTTTTTACAGTAAATTCAATGTCAAACATCTCACTTATTTCATTTTCAGATTGAATTTCTCTGGGTTTTCCCGGATTAAAATTTATTTTGAGTAAATTATTGCATTTTTCAATTTTTATATCACGTCTTTTCAGTGTGTTTTTGCAGTTTACTTTTCTGTATCTTAAATTATTTTCATCATAAGAGAGGTTACAATGAAACGGTTCAAAAAATTTTTTATTGTCGTCATTTTTTAATTCAAATACTATATGAACAGAAGAATTAGGTTCATATACTTCGTTCGGTTCAAGTTGTTTTATATTGTATTCTGATGCATGTCCTATTGAAAAGATTGTAAATAGAACCATTAAAAAGTTGATTGTAAAATATTTAATCTTATCAAAATTTTTTTCTTTAATCATGGCTATTTCTCCTTTTGGATTTATTAAATTTAAAATACATGATATAATTATCTGAGAGGTGAGATAGATTGAATTCATATTCAAACATTTTCAATTCATGGCAAAGTCTTGCTGCTAATTGGTCGATTGCTGTTGCAAAAAGTATATTGGTCATGTTTTTGGGATGGTGGGTTGTAAATAAAATTTGCAAAATGTCCCTTTTATTTTTTCAAAAAAGTATACCTGATAAAGGAATTACGTCATTTTTATATTCAATAGTTAAATTTTCTCTTAGGGTTGTACTGATTATTACCGCACTGGGGTGCTTGGAAGTTAATGTCGGTTCTTTTTTCGCTGCTATAGGAGCCTCCTTTGTTGCCGTAGGTCTTTCATTGAAAGATAATCTTTCAAATTTAATGAGTGGTATGGTTCTTGTTATTAACAAACCGATTCATGTAGGGGATTACATTGAATTTGAAAACGTAAAAGGTACTGTGATAAAAATAGAAATGCTGTTTACTACTTTACAGACAGATGATAAAAATAAAACAGTGATAATACCAAATTCAAAATTATCAGCAAATAGCATTGTACGGCAGAGTAAATATGATATTTCTCTTATCAAAAGAGTTTACGAATTGGATAATTTTTCTGAAAAGTACAAGGAAATCAAGTGGTACTTCGAAAAAGAATTCATACTTAACAATAAGATACTTCAAATTCCGCCTCCAAATATAGAATTTGAAACTTTGAAAGACAATAAGACTTTGCTTAAAATAAATATATGGTCAATGAATAAAAACCAAAAAGCATTACAAGAAGATGTAGAAAATTCAATCAATAGAGCTTCACAAAAATATGCAATTAATTTTAGAGAACAGCTAGTTGAAAATGAGTCCCACACAAGAAAATTATAACATAAATTTAACCGAAATGCAACAAAGGAGGAAATAAAATGAAACAAGATGCTTTTACTGCGGGGATTTGTCCAGGTGGACTTACAAATCACCAAGAAATAAAAATTCTTATTTGTTATTTGCTGTACAATACTAAACTTTCTCTCAGAAAAAATGATATCGCTTCCATACTTCAAAATTACGGTTTGGCTAATTATTTTGAGACTAGTCAAGCTTTTTCTGAAATGCTTGCAAGTAATAATATTGCTTTAAATACAGAAGAAGAGGGTGGATATCACGTTACGCCCAGTGGCAAGATTATAGTTGAAGAGTTAAGTGAGACGCTTCCTCTTTCTGTGCGTGAAAAAGCTTTGAAAAGTGTTGAAGAATACGTAGCTCGTTTGAAAAGAGAACGAGAAAATAAAGTTATGATTAAAAAAAATCCTCGTGGATACGATGTTATATGTAAAATTTCAGGTGGAGAATTCAATATGCTTGAACTTAAAATTTACGCTCCAAACATGATGGAGGCCACTACAATTCGAGATAACTTTTATAAAAGTCCGGAATTACTTTATCGTAACATAATGACCTATCTTACAAAATCAGACATAGAATGAAAAATAACATATTTTTAACATTAAACTTGACAGCATTTTACATTAATATATAATACAATTAGGATATTTGTAATTTGTCGGAGGTGTGTGAAGCTATTTAATGTGTACTAAAGATATAAAATCCATGAACTTTGAAGAATTGCTTGAAGATTTGAAAAAATTTTCTTTGAAACCATATAGAGTCAAACAAATTTACTCTTGGATCCAAAAAGGAGCAGGCACATTTGATTGTATGACTAACATTCCTTTGAATTTGAGAGAAACTTTAAAAAATAATTATTTTATTCCGTTTGCTAAAATAAAGAGTAAAAAAGTATCTAAAGATTCCACAGTTAAGTATTTATTTGAGTTATTTGACGGGGAATTGGTTGAATCAGTTCTTATGAAATACAATCATGGTTATACAGTTTGTCTTTCAACACAAGCAGGATGCAAGATGGGTTGTTCTTTCTGCGTTACTGGTAAAAATGGTTTTTCTAGAAATTTGAATCCCTCCGAAATTCTATTGCAGATTGAGGAAATTCAAAAAGATATGTGTTTAAAAGTTTCAAATATTGTTCTTATGGGGATGGGAGAGCCGCTTGATAATTACGACAATGTAATCAAGTTTTTAAGATTGGTTTCAAGTGAAGAAGGACTCAATATAGGCATGAGGCATATCTCTCTTTCAACATGTGGAATAGTTGATAAAATTTATAAACTTGCGCATGAAAAAATGCAGCTTACACTTTCAGTATCATTGCATGCTTCTAATGATGAAGTACGAAACAAGATAATGAAAATAAATAAGCGTTGGAATATAGGCGAACTATTAAATGCTTGTAAGTATTATATTTCTTGTACGGGAAGACGCATCTCTTTTGAATACGCTATGGTAAGGGATTTGAATGATAGCTCTGAACATGCTGAGGAATTGTCCAGATTAATGAAAGGTATGTTGTGCCATGTTAATTTGATACCTTTGAATGAATCGGATGATAATGCGGAATTTAAAAAAAGTTCTATAAATAACATATATAGATTTAAAAACATTTTGGAAAGTAAAGGTATATCAGCTACGGTTCGTAGAACACTTGGAAAAGACATCGATGCAGCTTGTGGTCAGCTTAAAGGTAAGTATGACAGGGAGGTTGAAATATTTAATGGAAATTTATAGTAAAACTGATATTGGAAGGGTTCGCGAAACTAATCAAGACGCTGTTTTAGTAAAAAAAATAAGTGATGATTTTGCGTGGTCTTTAGTGTGTGATGGAATGGGTGGAACTTATGGAGGAGACGTGGCGAGTCGCACAGCTGTTAAGGTAATTGAAAACTATATGGATTCGTTTTTATCAGAAAATGATAGCCTAGACGAGATAAAAACAAAGATTCATAATGCCGTAAATGAAGCCAATTTAAAAATATTTGAAAAATCTAAAATGGATGAAAATTTAAATCACATGGGTACAACAGTTGTGCTATGTGTAGCTCACAATAACTTTATCCAAATTGTTTATGCCGGAGACAGTAGAGTTTATGTTGTAAATAAGGATGAAATACATCAGCTAAGTAAGGACCATTCAATAGTTCAAGAAATGTTGGATAGCGGGGAAATATCAGCTCAAGATGCTAAAAATCATCCTCAAAAAAATATAATAACGCGAGCTTTGGGCATTAATTCAGAAATTAAATTGGATTATATAGAATATGAAACAAAAAAAGAGGATATAGTTCTTTCTTGTTCCGATGGTTTGACAAACTGTTTAGATGAAGAAAATATTTATAACATATGCAAC
>CAKUZC010000039.1 GCA_934718145.1 uncultured Eubacteriales bacterium
AATTGTATTATATTCCGGAATATATTTAAAAAATTTAAGAATAGGATGTGATTGTTATGGCAAATTATTGGAAACTTGTAGAAGAGAAAGAGTATGACAAAAATAAAAAAGAAAGCAAATATAAAAAAGCATATCGTATGACGTTAAACGAAGATAACTTTTTATATCTCCCTGATAAAGATGGATTCGTAAAATTTTTCAAAAATGTTGAACATATCAAACAAAATTTAAAAGATTTTATATTTGTATCCGCAAAGCGTATAAGTTCTAATGTTAAGGATATACCTGACTTTGAAACATACAATAAAGAAGTATTAGGTGGAAATCGCACCGCACTTTTAGATGAAGAATTACTTAAAAGATTAAATGAATGTAAGAGAGAAAGAGCTGATTATGAGGGCAAAGAAAACGATGATTTTTCATATTTCCTCCGTACCGGGGAAAAAAGATAATTTAGTAACTGTGATGTATTCAATCGCGGCATTTAAATAGATATAAAGATATTGCATTTTAAAATCATTGCAATTGAATTTTGATTGTGCTAGAAAAATTTTATCCCCCGGCATTACGGGGGGTTCGTTGTGTATCAAATTAATTAAGTCAAAAAAGATTCATTATGGACCCTATTTTTTACTCATATGAAATCTTTGAAAAATAATTTATATTATTTTTATAAAAAATACTTGACATCATATATATATATATATATAATTGTATTATATTCCGGAATATATTTAAAAAATTTAAGAATAGGATGTGATTGTTATGGCAAATTATTGGAAACTTAAAGAAAAGGGAACAGAAACCGACTATAATGCAAAATATTGTATGCCTTTAGGAAGTGAATCTAACTTTTTATGTCTACCTGATAAAAATACATTTAAAAAAATTTTCAAAGGTTATCCTACAAAAGAAGAATTAAATGGCTACGAATTTATACCCATAGAAACCTCTGTTAGCAATGTTGAAAAACTAAATTCATTTACTAACTATTATGAAAAAGTATTAGGAGGAACCATATACAACAGTAAATCTGGAAGAATGAATATGTCAGTAATAAATTTTGCCGGAGGACTGATTACAAGATTTAAAAAAAGTAATAATAAGTAAATAAAAAAATAACAAAAAAATTTTATCCCCCGGAATTACCGGGGGTTTTTTATTATGTATCAAATTAATTAAGTCGAAAAATATTATCTCACAAAAAATGCTTCTAAATCTTCAATAGACCTTATTCTCGGATCAATAGCAGATATTAAAATTTCAATGCTTTTAATATTTTTTAATATAGAACTAAGCGAAATAGAACTTCCGTTATTTAATAAAATCCTCTTATTGTTCGGATCTTCAGAAACAAAATCCAAAGAAATTATGCTGCCATTTGTCGCTTCTACTTCTTCACCGCAGTTTATGCAAGACACATAACCACTTTTGAATAGTATTTCGATCATTTTTTCAACCGGAACAACAATAGCTTTCTTTTTTGCGGCGTGAGTTGCACCGTTGACAAAAGTACATACAGCATTTCTTCCATCAAAGCTTATCCTAAAAACATTGAAAGGAGAAACAAACTTTTTCATCATCAAATAAGGTTCGAAAAAGCGATTGGCCATCATCATTTCAATATCTAAGCCTCTGACTATCTTATCGTGGTCCCATACACCAAAACTCAAATTCGGTCTACCATCACCCAAAAAGCCCCGATCTATAGAAGCAATCATATTATTTCCTTGTAAAATAACCATATGCCTAGCCATGTCATTTGCTTTAGACTTATTAATTTCAGATTGACGCAATTTTTCAGACATTTCTCTAATCTCATCGAGTTCTTTTTTACTATCCGATATTAAAGCTTGTGTATGTTGTTCCAACTTCCTTTTAGAGTATGGCAAAACTGAAGATTTAGGTTCTAGGGATTTTTCCACTTTTTTCAAATTAATTTCCTGAGCTATAACATCTTTTCTTGCCTCTTCCAAGTGGCGTCTGGCTTTCTCCACTTGACTTTTTGCATTTGCTCTTCTGGTCAATACTTCTTGTTCTGTCATAGCAGCAGCTACAGCTTTTTTTTCCGCATTTATTTTTTCATTTTCAGCTTTATTTCTGTCCTCTTTAGCTATCCTTACCGAAGCTTCAATCATTTCAAAATCTTTTTCTATTTTACTCAAATTTTCCCGTGCTCTCTTAACCTCATTTTGAGCTTCTTCACAAGACTTTCTTGCATCTGTCAATTCTTTAGAAACAGGACACATCTGGGGAATAGAAATAACCAGACCTCCTGAAGAACTGGATCCCTCACTCTGTGGCGCCGACGAAGCAGCTCTATCTTTCATAGCTTTTCTGGAATTTGCAAACATCTCAGAAAAACCCATACCTGCACCTTTTGACGATGAAGAGCCGGCGGATGCACCAGAAGAATTATTGGCTGATTCTTTTCTTACTTCTGACGAGCTATCCGATGATTGATTTGCGTTTGCATTCTTGTTTTTTAAAATTAAGGATTCAAAACCCGGCACGCGAATATTCGTAGTTGATTCATTATTTGCCTTTTTCTCTGAGCCATCACCCTTAGAACACTCCGCAACTGACGAAACTGAGACCATAGAAATTGCTGACAGCGTTGCAGCCATAGTTTTGACAAAAAATCTTTTACATGATGATTTCATTACTTTAATCTTCCTTCTTTACATTTTAATCTAATGTTTATTATATCTTAATTTTTTTAAAGTGTCAATACACAAACAATTTAAATTTTACAACTATCAAAAATGTGATATAATAGTCTCCAAAAAATTTCGGAGGCTAAATCAATATGAATGAAAACAAAGAAACCATCAAACTGCAGTCTCACAAAAAACTAAATCTTCCCGAATACACAAAAGCAGAGGAAATAATGAATTCGGTAACACATGGCATAGGAGTTATATTTTCTCTGCTTGCTTACCCGTCTCTTTCAAAAAAATATTCCGGAAATTGTTTATTCTACATTGCTGTGTATTGCGCAACATTATTTATTTTGTATTCCGTTTCAACAATTTATCACGCTTTAAAACCAGGAAAATTAAAAGGAATTTTTAGAAAATTAGACCATTGTTCAATTTTTTTGCTAATTGCCGGTACATATACTCCTCTCTGTACCATATATATCCGTAAACCTGTCGCAATAAATATACTCATAGGAATATGGATAACCGCTCTGGCCGGGATAATAATAAATGCCATAGACGTAAATAAATTCTCGAAAATATCCTTGGCTTGCTACATTATCATGGGATGGAGCGTAATATTTATCGCAAAACCGGCCTTTGAAAGTTTAGATTCATTACAAACTTTGTATTTGATAACCGGTGGAATCTTTTATACACTAGGAGCAATACTTTATGTAATGGGCAAAAAAATGCGTTATATGCATTCTGTATGGCATGTTTTTGTGCTCGCCGGAAGTGTTTTTCATTTTATGATGATGTGGTAAAAATACTTGTATCTTTGTAAAACAAAATATTAAAAATCATTTCCACCCTTTGAAGATTGAAGGAAACAATCCAAATTTTCTTCTACGTCTACATTGAGGGTGGTATTTTACTAAAACTGTATCTTCTCCGACTACTTCTATATTTTCCCATTTTATTACAATGTCATCCTCTCTGCCGAAAATGCCAAAACATTTTAAACGTCCATAAACCACTATCGCCACAAGTTTGGCACAATTCATATCAACTTCAACATCATTTACACAACCTATTCTACACCCATCTTTTACACTTATAACCTCTTTGTTTTTCATATCTACTATCCTACAAACCATAACTACTCTCTCCTTTTCATATTTGACTTAAAATAATATTTATTTATAATAATGGTAGTAATTTGTACGGAGGGTATAGACAATAATGGAGTCATCGGAAATTAAAAGATATAATCCCAAATGTAATTTCGGACTTACAAAAAAAGAAGTCAAAGAAAGGATAAAAGATGATCTTGTAAATGTCGATAAATCAATTTCAACTAAATCTAATTTAGATATAATAAAAGATAATCTTTTAACTCTTTTCAATTTAATAAATGTAGCTTTGGCAATTGCCGTTTTGTGCGTTGGCTCTTATCGAAATCTTATGTTTATGGGCGTTGTAATATGCAATTCAATAATAGGAATAGCTCAGGAAATTCGTGCAAAAAGAACAGTAGACAAGCTTAATTTAATAGCTGCTAATAGTGCGAAAGTCATACGCGAAGGCAAGAAAGGCAAAACAAAAGTAGAAAAAATAGTCCTTGACGATATCATATTTTTCGAAAGCGGAAACCAAGTAATTGCGGATTCTATAATATTGGAAGGAAGCTGTGAAGTTAACGAATCGTTGCTTACAGGCGAACCTGATTTGATTCTAAAAAAACCCGGAGATATACTGCTTTCGGGGAGTTATCTTGTAAGCGGAAAATGCACAGCGAAAGTCGAACATGTCGGGAAAGATAATTATGCTTCCAAATTATTAAAAGGCTCTAAATATATAAAAAAAACTAAGTCAGAAATAATGACTACTCTTAATAAAATAATAAAAATTATTTCAATAGCAATAATCCCTATGGGAGCACTCCTATTTTACAGACAATTTACAACCTCCGGGTACGATTTGACATCGGCAATCGTCAACACCACTGCCGCACTAACCGGAATGATACCGGAGGGACTCGTTTTACTTACAAGCTCAGTCCTTGCAGTAGGAGTTTTCAGGCTCGCAAAACATAAAGTCCTTGTTCAAGACATTTATTGTATAGAAACTCTTGCACGCGTCGACACCATGTGTCTTGATAAAACAGGAACAATAACCGAAGGAACTTTCGATGTTGAAAAAGTTATACCACAAAACGGATTTTCTGAAAAAGATATAAGAAAAGCTTTAGTCATGTTAACCAGCGTTCTAAATGATAACAACGAAACTTTTAAAGCAGTAAAAAGAATATTCCCGGCTGACAAATCAATTACATCTTCAAAACAAACTATTCCTTTCTCCTCAGAAAGAAAATGGTCGGGAGCAGAATTCGAAACCGAAGGTTCGTTTTTATTAGGTGCATCTGAATTTATATTTCCTAACAACTCAGAAAAATTTTCAGAACAGGTAAAAACTTACTCTGAAAACTTCCGCGTTTTGGTTTTAGCTCATTCACAATACTCTTTCGAAAATTCAAAAGTACCGAAGGCAACTCAAGCAATGGCGCTTATCTTAATAAAAGACAGAATAAGATTTAACGCCGAAAAAACATTGAATTTCTTTAAAAAACAAGGTGTTGATATAAAAGTAATTTCGGGAGATAATCCTGTAACAGTTTCAAAAATAGCAGAAAGAGTGAACTTAAAAAACGCACACTCTTTTATAGACGCCACAACTTTAAAGACAGACGAAGATGTTAGAAATGCTGCAACAAAATATACTGTCTTTGGAAGAGTTACTCCTCATCAAAAGCAACTTATAATAAAGTCCCTAAAAGAAAACGGTCACACCGTTGCTATGGTTGGCGACGGAGTCAATGATGTTCTCGCAATGAAAGAGGCGGATTGCAGTGTTGCGATGGCTGGAGGCAGCGACATTGCCCGAAATGTCTCTCATTTGGTTTTGCTTAATTCAGATTTCGCTTCTATGCCCAGAGCCGTTGCCGAAGGACGAAAAGCAATCAATAATATTCAGCGTTCAGCTTCATTATTTTTAACTAAAACTATATATTCTTTTTTATTGGCAATACTTTTTTTTGTGATTCCGGCACCATACCCATTCATCCCAATTCAAATGACCCTTATAAGTGCAGTCACGATTGGCATACCATCATTTGTTTTGGCACTTGAACCTAACCGTGAAAAAATAAAAGGCAACCTATTCACGAATATTGTAAACAAATCCATACCTGCAGCTCTTACTGTCATATGTTGTCTTATGGCATGCGTGGGAACATATATGCTTTTTGACATACCTATGGAAAGATATTCAACTTTAACAGTAGTTTCAGCGGGAATAATAGGAATAATGCTTATTTATAACATATCTGTTCCATTTAATAGTTTGAGAAAAACCTTATTTTATAGTGTAGTTGCACTCCTTTTTATAGGAATTTCTTATTTTAGTTCACTGCTTCAATTAGAACCTTTAAATTTCATGAATATATCAATTTTAATTGTTATTACTCTAGCTTCTAAAATAATTTATGACAGCTTGTCTAAAATAAATTTTGAAAAATATATAAAAAAACAATAATAATTTACTAATATCCTTGACTTAATATGGATTAAAGTCTATCATTAAAAACGAAAAAGATTGAAGGGAGAAATAATTAATGAACGAAAGAAATCGAACCGGAATAGGAATGTTTTGGGGAATAATCGCATCTTTGGTTACCCTAATGTCTCTGGCAATAGCAATGTTTGTAATCATAGACAAGAGAAAAAAGAGAGAAGAAAAAGAGCTTGAAGATTACTTGGAAACAAGCATAAATTAAAGAATCTAAAATTTTACGCCCTCACCGTAATAAAGTGAAGGCGTTTTTATTATATATTTTAATTGTGATAAATCAATTTTTACAGATTTAAAACTTTATCAGTAATAAAATATATATCTATAATAATAATTATGAAAACCTAAGAGCTACTGCACATTCAATTTTCTTTTTTTGCATTTTACAGTTAATATCGAACGGAATCATTATATTTCCGCAATGTTGATAATTTTTTGCCGCACATCCTCCGCTACAATAAAACTTAACCCAACAATTTTTACACTTTTCTTTATGATAAATACTTGTGTTAAGAAATCTTTTCTTTATATCATCGTCAAATGTACCAACGTTTACATTTCCCATTTTAAATTCATCTTCGCCGACAAGTTGGTGGCACGAAAATATATCCCCATTTGGAGTAATTGCAACATAATCATTTCCGCATCCACACCCTTTAAGGCGTTTCAGAACACATGGTCCTTTATCCAAATCAATATTAAAATTAAAGAAATTTATTTCCTTACCGGACTTTTTCATTTTTATTAATTCTCTGCATAAATTTTCGTACTCGTTCAAAACTTGGTTAATATCTTCTTCATTTACAGATGCTTTGAACTTTTTATCACATAAAACTGGTTCCATAGATATATTTTTAAATCCCAAATCATAAAGATGCTTAACATCTTTCGTAAAATCGAGATTGTCTTTTGTATACGTTCCTCGAACATAATAACTTTTATTTCCGCGACGAGAAATCAATTTTTGAAATTTTGGAACGACTATATCGTAAGAACCATTTTTAGTCTTGGTAATTCTGTATTTATCATTTATTTCTTTTCTTCCATCAAGCGAAAGAACTACATCATATATTTCTTCATTTATAAAATCAATTTTTTCATCGTCCAGCAAAATTCCGTTTGTTGTAAGAGTAAATCTGAAATTTTTATTATATTTTTTTTCCAGACTTCTTGCGTATTTTACAGTTTCTTTTACAACATTCCAATTCATAAGCGGTTCCCCACCGAAAAAATCCATTTCTAGATTTTTTATTCCTCCGGAATTTTCAATTATAAAATCAACAGATTTTTTTGCAGTTTCCAAAGGCATGAGCTCTCTTCCACATCCAAAATCCCCTTCGGATGCAAAACAATATGAACATCTCAAATTACAGTCATGTGCGACATTAAGGCATATTGATTTTATCGGCGAACGTAATTTTTCCTCTTTTGCCAAATCTTCATAAGAATCTTTCGAAAAAAGTTTTTCATTTTTAAAAAGTTCCAAAATTTCAGAATATGCTTCTCGTATGTCATTTTCGGAATACTTTTTATCTAATTTTTTAACTAAATAATCTTCAGTATAATCAAAGAAATTTCCATTTAAAAAATCCAGCATGTCGTAAGTTATCCGGTCAACTGAATGTAC
>CAKUZC010000040.1 GCA_934718145.1 uncultured Eubacteriales bacterium
GTTTTAGAAGTGGAGCTTTTAAGTCTTTCTGTGGATTTGCCGGATCTATTTTTGCATCAATTTTGTCGGTATTTGTCGGAGAAAAAATTTCTTTTATGGTGTATAATAATCTTATTCTGCCGTATTTAAAAGATATAGTTAATGATTTGGTATTAAGATGTGGCTCTGAAGGTTTTGATGTTTTAGACGAAGTTCCTTATATTTTTGCTGTATTTTTGAAAAATCGAGGGATAACATCCACGGTATTGAGTCATATTATGAATAGTAATGCATCTTCCGTAGTTTCTCGTAAAATAGTTCAATTACTTGAACCAAGTATTCGAAGCAGTGTTAAATCCGGTATGGTTTTTGTTTCATTTTTAGTGCTTTCAAAGTTCGTTAAATTTTGTTTGAAGCGTATTTTCAGATTTTTTCGTTCTACCGCTTTAAAGGGTGCTTCAGAAATATTGGGAGGAGTTTTTGGATTACTTAAGGGGTATATTGTAGTTGCAGTATGTATGTGTTGTATAAAAACAATTGTGGTTCATATTGATGTGGTGCCAAAGATATTTTCTGATGATTCGATATCCGGAAGTATAGTATTTAAAGAGCTTTACAATCGTAATCCTATTTATGATTTTTTGAGTAATATTTAATAGTGAGGATTCTATTACAAATGAAAGAATCATTTAAAATCAGTAATTTACTTAATATTCCCAATTTTCTTTCTATAATAAGAATAGTTCTTATTTGCCCATTTGTAATAAGTGTTATTAGGGATGATTATTTTTCAGCAGTGATTATATTGGCATTTTCCGGGATTAGTGATTTACTTGACGGAATTATTGCAAGAAAGCTGAATCAAGTTACTAAATTTGGAAAAATACTTGACCCCGCCGCCGATAAATTGACTTTAATGGCTGTAATGGTTTGTGTCGGTATAAAGTTCCCGAAAATATTTCCTTTTATGATTTTATTAATATTGAAAGAGTCTTTGATGGTTATAGCAAGTATATTTTTACTCAAGCGCAGAAAGGCTCCTACTTCAGCAAAATGGTTTGGAAAAGTTGCTACAGTAGTTTTTTATGTATCCGTACTTGTTATAATAGGTTTAAAAGCGATTTTTAATATTGATAATGATGGTATAAATATTACGCTTATGGTTGTTACGGCATGCTTTATGTTTTACGCAATGTGGAGATATTTTAAAATTTTCGTTTTGATTATAAAAAATGACAAAATCACATAAATGCCCATGGTATATTACTTAAGAATAAATTATAAGTTAATTAAGGAGTTGATGTTTACGTGCTTTGTTCAAGATGCAAAAAAAGACCTGCGGTAGTGTTTGTTTCTTCCGGAAATAGTAGTTCAGATGCTAAAGCTTTGTGCGTTCCGTGTGCCAAAGAAATGGGCATAAAACCGCTTGAAAATATAATGGATAAACTGGGAATATCTGAAGAAGATGTAATGGAAGGAATGAGTCAACAGTTTTCTGATATTTTAGGCAATGAAAACGACGAAGAAGACGGTTCTGAGTCTGACGAAGATTTGGATGATGAGAATTTTACAAAAGGTGGCGCCACGACTTTTCCTTTTATTAAGGGACTTTTTTCGAACATGCTTTTTTCAAATAAAGATGATTTTTCTGAAGAAAATCAAGATCAATCTGAAAAATCCGATAAATTGAAATCTAAAAAGAAATCTAAGAAAAAAAATCTCAATATTTACTGTACCAATTTAACTGATAAAGCAAAGAAGAATGAATTGGATAGAGTTATAGGAAGAGATAAGGAAATCGACCGTACAGTTCAAATTCTTTGCAGGAGAACAAAAAATAATCCGTGTCTTATCGGAGAACCAGGAGTGGGAAAAACGGCTATAGCTGAGGGGTTAGCTATAAGAATTTCACAAGGAAATGTTCCGTATATTTTGAAAAATAAAGAAATATTTCTTTTAGATTTGACCGCTCTTGTAGCAGGGACGCAGTTTAGAGGTCAATTTGAAAGTAGAATAAAAGGTCTTATCGATGAAATAAAAAAAGACGGAAACGTAATATTATTCATAGATGAGGTTCATAATCTTGTCGGTGCCGGAGATTCTGAAGGTTCGATGAGTGCCGCCAACATATTAAAACCCGCACTTTCAAGAGGAGAAATTCAAGTTATAGGTGCCACAACTTTTGCAGAATACAGAAAACATATAGAGAAGGATTCAGCTTTGGAAAGACGTTTTCAATCTGTTAAAGTTCTTGAACCATCTATAAAAGAAACTGTTGAAATGTTAAAAGGAATAAAGGATTACTATGAAAATCATCACAGAGTAACCGTTTCCGATGCTTTAATTAATAGACTTACAGTACTTTCAGAGCGGTACATAACAGATAGATTTTTGCCGGATAAAGCAATAGATCTTCTTGATGAAGCTTGTACCTATGCAGCTTTGGAAAATAAAAATCTTGCTCAATATGATAAGCTTGTTTACGAACTGGAAAAACTCAAATCTGAAGAAGAAAAAATTTTGGCTTCCGGAGAAGAAGCAGATTATAAGAGACTTGCAGAAGTCAGATGCGATATAGCAAGACACGAAGAGTCTTCTGAACAACTTAAATCTTTAGCGTTAGGTAAAGAGGTAACCGAAAACGACGTTGCTCATGTGATAGAATTGTGGACAGGGATACCTTCTTCAAAGATTACAGAAAATGAATTTAAAAAGCTTGATAATCTTGAAGAAAAATTACATGAGAAGATAATAGGTCAAGACAAGGCAATAAAGGAAGTTTCGGCTGCTATAAGAAGAAATCGTGTTCAGATAAGTCCAAGACGTAGACCGGCTTCATTTATATTTGTCGGACCTACTGGAGTAGGAAAAACGGAACTCGTTAAAGTTTTGGCGAATGAACTTTTTGACGACCCTGATTCTTTAATTCGCATTGATATGTCGGAATATATGGAAAAACATTCAGCTGCGAAGATAGTCGGTTCTCCTCCAGGTTATGTTGGATATGATGAGGCGGGCCAACTTACTGAGAAAGTAAGACAACGTCCTTATTCTGTAATACTTTTTGATGAAATAGAAAAAGCGCATCCTGACGTTTTGAATATTCTTTTGCAGGTACTCGATGAAGGAAGAATAACAGATTCTCATGGAAGAGTAATAAATTTTGAAAATACCGTCATTGTAATGACTTCAAATGCAGGCAGCAACAGAGAAGGAGGTTCGCTTGGATTCGGAAAAACTCAAAATGACCTCGTGAAAGACAAAGCAATAAAAGCTTTGAAAGAGTTTTTACGTCCTGAGTTTATAAGTAGATTAGATGAAATAATTGTTTTTAACAAGCTTACAAAAGATGATTTCATAAAGATTGCAGCTTTAATGGTTGATGAATACGTCGAAACGCTTAAAGAAAGAGGAATTAAATTGAGCTACGATAATTCCGCACTTGAAAAATTAGCGGAAAAATCAATAAACGGAACCAGTGGAGCTCGTGATTTAAGAAATCTTATAAGGAAAGAAGTAGAAGATAGGATTGCATCGGTTATAATAAAAAATGATGGATTTAACATAGGTTCTGTACGTCTTACCGGTGATCCTGAATTAAATTTAATTGTGGAATAATTTTATGGAGGAAAACGCTTGAAATGTCCTTATTGTGGTCATGCAGACAGTAAAGTTATTGAATCTCGTTGTACAGAAGACGGTTCTAAAGTACGGCGACGTAGAGAGTGTGTTCATTGTTTTCGTCGCTTTACTACTTATGAAGTCGTAGAACATATACCTATAATAGTAATTAAAAGGAATGGCTCTAGAGAGAAGTTTGAACGTAAAAAAGTGTTTGACGGTCTTATGAGAGCTTCTGAAAAAAGAGCTATTTCACTCGAACAAATCGAAAAAATGGTTGACGATATCGAACTTAAAATACAAAATTCCTTAGATAGAGAAGTTAAGTCTTCTTATATAGGAGAACTTTCCATGGAAGCTTTAAGAGAAAAAGATGAGGTTGCGTATATTCGTTTTGCTTCTGTGTATCGTAAATTTAAAGATGTTCGAGCTTTTATGGATGAGTTAGAGAGTTTTTTAAAGAAGAATTAGATTTGTGTTGACTTTTTTTTAAAATAGGTGTATAATAGGAACATACATAAAGTTTGGAGGAATTGGTTTGAAAGGGAATATGTTCAAAAAAATTGCTTTTTTATCTGCTTTACTTTTACTTGGTTCAGGTTCGGTGGCAAACGTAGCTAATGCAGCAGATGTCGACGTGAATCAAAAATCTTTTCAAGATGAAATTTCAAAAAAATATTATGTAAGAGATTTCTTTGAATTGTCTATAGCGGTTAATAAGGCTCAAGATGGCGATGAAATAGTTTTGAAGAATGATATATCTCTTGAAAACAAGATAGTGATTAAGTCATCCATATGTTTAAACCTAGATGACCATTCTATTTTTGTTAAGAGTGATAAAGCCGGTATCGTTATTGGAGACAAAAAGTTTGATCATCTTGAGAATTATACAATAAAACACCCTGGAGAGTACAGGTGGGAACCAACAGAAAAAACTGTATTTATTCCGTCTAGAAATGAAATAGATTCTAATGGGGGGCCTGTTTTTATACCTGCTAAGACAGTAAAAGTTATAAAAAATAAACGTGTATGGTATCCAGAGAGAAATGAAACGTGCACAAGAGAAGTGTACACTTACAGAGACGATATAGCTGTAATGATGAAAAACGGAAGAGTGTTGAAATCTAAAGGTCAAGATGGAAGAGACGGCATAGAGGATTCTGAAGATAGCTATAACGGAGAAGACGGTAAGACGCCAAATGCACCGGTTGAAGTTCTTTCAGGTACGCTCAGACTGAACGGTATGAGATTAAGAGGTGGAAACGGTGGAGACGGCGGAAGAGGTGGATATCAACGCCTTGTTCACTTTATATTCGGCGGTGGAGACGCAGGAAAAGGCGGAGACGGTGCCAAAGGTGGATACGCTTTGTATATTCATAGAAAAGGTAGATGTTCGGTTGTTTTAGATAAGTATACCGATTTGAAAGCGGGTAAATCCGGTAGAGGGGGAAAAGCCGGAGAAGTAAACCCAGGCTATTGGTTGTATTCAGGTTGTGAAGCTAAAGACGGAAAGAACGGGGAAGAATCTCCTGCTTGTAACTAGTTGTTTTTAAAGAGCCTTTAGGCTCTTTTTTTATGCTCAATTATAATTTAAATACAATAAATTTAATATGAATTTTCAAAAATAATGAATTATAAAATATTTTTTAAAAAATATCACAAAAAAACACTTGACAAATATATATATATATATAATGTATATCAATAGCGAAAACAGAAAAAATTAAGGAGGTAAAAATTATGGCAATATCTTCAACTATTAAAATTAAAGTAACTAAATACGCAAAAGAACTTGGCGACCCAAACAAGTGTTCTTTGATTAAAACTGAGGAAAAAGGACAGCGTGATAAAATAGTATGTTATTTTTTTCCTAAACTAGGCCAAGTAAAAGATGAAAAGGAAAAAAAAGAGATGGAAGATGATTTAAAAGAATTAATCAAAGGTAAAAAAGTAGATAAAAAAAATGTAGCATATAGCATGTATGTCGATTCAAGTCTACTTAATAAGGAAATGTATGTGTGGTACGAGTATTATCGTACCGCTAAAGATGGACCTATATATTCTGAAGAACTTAAGAATCAATATGCAAAATTAAAATAGTTAAAAAATGAGGAGGTAAAAATTATGGCAGGTAAAGCGAATCAAAAAATGAAAGTAACTAAATACGCAGAAAAACTTAACCCAAAAGATTGTTGTTATGTTAGGATGAATAAGGCGGTAGAAGGTGAATATAAGGTCCTATATTATATTTTCCCTAAACCGGATAAAATTAAAAAAGAAATGATAGAAGAAGCAATAAAAGATTTAGAATGTTTGACCGCGGGAACAAAGGTACCTAAGAATCATATAGCATTTGACTTTGTTGTCTGTTATTCTACAGTATATACACCAGATCAACAAAAGTGGATAAATAATTCTAAAAAGCATATCGTTGTCGATTTAGATGAAGAGGGTTATTTGAAAGAGTATAAATTTTCTGATGTGATTGAAAAAGAAAATATTGCGAAAGAATATAAAATGAGTTAGGGTGAATCAAAATAAAATTATGTAATTCTGTTTTCGCTATTTTAAATTTTTGCATGCAGGTATATGTTCTGTGTGCAATTTTTTGTTGTTGACTTATTCGGTTATTTGTGTTAAAATTAAGCACGTAGGAGGTGAAATATGAGTGGGGTATCAATAAAAAATATAGCTAAGAACAAGAAAGCTTCTCATGATTATTTTATAATCGAAAGTATAGAAGCGGGCATTGAGTTGAAAGGAACGGAAGTTAAGTCAATCCGGAAAAATAGTGTCAATCTAAAAGATTCTTGGTGTTCTGTGGTTGATGGTGAGCTTTTTGCAAACGGAATTCATATAGGAGCATATGAACAGGGTAATATTTTCAATGTGGATTCTCGCAGAGTTAGGAAACTTTTGGTTCATAAGCGAGAAATATCAAAGCTTTATGGCCAGACTAAACAAAAAGGCTATTCTATAATACCTATTTCCTTGTATTTTAAAGGTTCAAGAGTTAAGATTCAAATAGGTCTTTGTAAAGGTAAAAAGCTTTATGATAAGCGAGAAGATTTAGCTCGAAAATCTGCACAACGTGATATGGAACGAGCTTTCAAGGAAAAAAATCATTTTTAGAATTGAAAAGGAATATTTGCCATGGTATTTAGATGTGAATTTCCGTGTTCAGCAAAGAAAGATTTTAGTTTTCTGGATATCAATGAAAATTTGGTTTATGAAGTTGAAAGTGTTCGCAAAATCGGAAAAAATTCCATATTATACTTGAAAGATAGTAGTGGTGACTTTTTATACTGGATGATGAAGAAATCCAAAATATTTCATAGTGAGTATATAATTGATGATTTTGTAAGCGGAAAGCCTACATATGCTTACTGTAGAGGGAAGAGAATTTATATTTTTCTTGATGGAAGTTCGTCTTTTCTTGTTTTGGTAAGACATATAATCAGAAAAGATTTTGAAATTTATTTGGATAATAAGTTGATTCTCAGTGCTTACTCAGATGGATTTTTTTCTATGAAGTATACACTGAATATTGAAGACGAAAACTATACTGAGTTGTGTTTATGTCTCGTTGCTATATTGTATGATATTGTGAGTAGAGATTTTAAAAAATTTGGAATTTTAAATAGATTTTAGATATGGGGGCGTAATGGTTTCGACGGGAAGTATGAGTTTAAGTAAGCGAGTAGCAAGGCGGAACTGCTTTAAAAGTCGCATTTTTCAATTAAATGGAAAAACAACTTATGGCGATAAGCCAAACAACAGCGAAAGCAATGTAATTCATGCTAATTTTGGAGGAGTTGCAGTAGCTGCTTAATAAGCCTTAATAACTAGGCGACATCTTTTTTCGGAGTACCGCGACCGATTTAAGGTGACTAATTTGCGGTGAACGTGAACTGAAAATTTTCTCGGTTTTAGTCATGAATTAGAGGATACTGTATTGTTGAGGTTTCCGTTGGACTCTCGATGCAGGAAATTTAATCAACGGATACACTCGTAGAAAGCTTAGGTAAATGCTTTTCGGACAGGGGTTCAACTCCCCTCGCCTCCACCATACCAATACCTCGATTTAGATACAATGTAGTTTTTATGTAACGATTACTTCTTTAATTTTGGGAATAATCGTTAATTTTTTTGT
>CAKUZC010000041.1 GCA_934718145.1 uncultured Eubacteriales bacterium
CTGCCAGTGCTTCAACTGTTACTTTTGCATCTCCTACTGCCTTGACCGCATCCATTTTGTATGCATGATATCTGCAATTATTAATGGTAACAAACTGTGCTTTTTCATTTTTGAATAATCTCTTTGAGCTAGTAGTAAAATCAGAGAGCCTGGTTCCAATTGCAATTACTACATCTGCATCTTTTGCAATAATATTAGAAGCATAGGTTCCAGTTACACCGATTCCACCAAGGCAATAAGGATGACTGGACTTGCAGGCACTTTTGCCGCCCTGAGATTCACCGAATGGAATATGAAATTCCTCACAGAAGTTTTCAACTGTTTCACCTGCTTCTGAATAACGAACCCCACCACCTACGATTACGAGAGGTTTCTTTGCTCCTGCAATGATTTCTGCCAGATCTTCCAGTTCTTCCTCTACTGCCACAGGTCTGGTAATACGGTGTACACGTTTTTTGAAAAATACATTTACAAACATAAAAATTTTTGATACAATATGTAATACAACTAATTCAAGACAAAAAGAAGCGGAATTTTTATCAAAAAATTCAAATTTAGTGGTTGTTATAGGTGGAAAACAAAGTTCTAATACACGTAAATTATATGAAATTTGTAGCACCTACACTAGAACTGTTTGGATTGAAAATGTTGATGAATTAGTTGAAAGTATTTTTTATAATTGCGAAACTATTTCCATTGTTGCAGGAGCGTCAACTCCAACAGATTTAGTGAGTGAGGTTTACAATCATATTAAAAGAATGGTAAATTATACTGATTATTTTAAAGGTAGGAGTGATAAAAATGGTTAAAGATGAAAATAAAGATCCTAATACTGAAATTAATGAAAATATGAAAAAGAATGCTGAAACTGCAGATAATGAAATTAATGAATTAGATGGTGATAGTTTAACTGGTGTTGCAGGCGGTATTAAAATTGGAGGGTTAAAAGAAGTACCTATTCCGGGGAGGATAGGACTTAAATATGGTTTTCCGGGCGGGCGTCCTAGACTTGATCTTTCTCCGGAAGAAATGGAAGAAAGAAGAGAAAACATTAAAAGATTATTAAAAAAGAAATTAGAAGAAAAATTAAAAGATCCAAATCTTTCTCCAGAAGAAAGAAAACGCATTGAAGGTTTGTTGTTGAAGTTGAAAATGTATAAGCCAGTGGAAACAAACAATAATAGTTTTTTTAAGTAAAATGAATCATTTTAAGAGTAGGAGTGATAAAGATGGGTGAAAATGAAAATAAAGATCTTCAAAATACTGAAACTACAGATAATGAAATTAATGAATTAGATGGTGATAGTTTAACTGGTGTTGCAGGCGGTGTTGCTGGTGATGAAGTTACGAAAATTTCTGGAAAATTAAAAGAAGTACTACCTATTTCTGTCGTTGCTTATGGTCATCCGGGGATGATAGGACTTAAATATGGTTTTCCGAGCGGTCGTCCTGACCTTATTGTTATAAGTATAAGGAAAAAGATATCAGAATTAGAAGAAAAATTAAAAGACCCAAATCTTTCTCCGGAAGAAAGAAAACGTATTGAAGGTTTGTTGAAAAGGTATAAGTCGGGAGGATTGTCCAGTGGAAATAAGTAATAACAATTTTTTAAAGGAGACCGAATTGAAAAAGATAAGTGATGAAAATATGGCAGAAGTAGCAGGAGGACTGGATAATCAAATTCATTTTTCGAATTATTCTCCTATCACACTTTCGTATGGTTTTGCTCCTGTTTGTATGAGAAAGATAAGATTAGATTCTGAAGGAAATGTTGAGAGAGATAAATCTATTTAAAAATTGTATGGATGTTGGTGATGTACAGGTGAAAGATTATCCCAGAACATGTGTTTGGGAAGTTACAATGGGCTGTAATATGCGTTGCAAGCATTGTGGCTCTTCTTGTGAATTTCCTTTACCCGGTGAATTAAATACGCTTGAAGCGTTTGATTTTATAGATATGTGCTCTGATATCGGCATGGAATGGATAAATTTATCGGGAGGAGAACCCCTTACTCGAAAAGATTTACCTAAACTTATAGAGCATATTTATCTTAAGGGTATGTATGTAAACATCATAACCAATGGATGGTTGATTGATGAGAACACTTCCGATTTTTTAAGTAAATTTCCATATTTACGTGTAGTAATAAGTGTTGATGGTTTAAAAGATATACATGATAGCATACGTAAGCCCGGCGCATTTGAGCATGTCGAGAAGGCTTTTGATGTTTTGAATTCTAGAGACATACTTACGGGATGTATAACAACTGTTACTAATCGTAATATTGATTGTTTAAATGATATCAAAGATTTTCTAATATCGAAAAAAGTTGATTCTTGGCAGCTTCAGATAGGTTTGCCAATGGGAAATCTTTCAGATCACGATGAGTGGGTTATAAAGCCTTTTCAGATTAATGATATAATTGAATTTTGTTGTAAAACTTCAAATGAAGATAAGATAAAAGTATATCCCGCGGATTGTATAGGGTATTTTGATAAAAGAATAGAAAAAATATATGAAAAGTCCTTCGGCAGCGAATATGATGTTCAATGGCAAGGTTGTAATGCAGGTTTACGCAGTTTTGGAATTTTACACAATGGAGATATAGTTGGATGCACTTCTATGCGAAGCAGAGAGTTTATAGAAGGCAATATAAAAGAGAGATCATTAAGAGAAATATGGGAAAACCCTAATGGATTTTTATGGAGACGGAATTTTAATCCTGATAATCTTGGGGGAGACTGTAAAATTTGTAAATATTCCAAAAGATGTTTAGGTGGTTGTCCAAATACCAGACTATCCATGAATGGTGATATATGTTCTGAGAATTTATACTGTACCTATAATCTAAAAATTAAAGACGACAGGAAAAAATAATGAGTCTAATTGGAAAGGAGATCACTATGGACAAATTAACCGAAAGAGAAGAATGTGAAATTGTAGGGGGAAGGGCAGATCCTGTAGTAGGTATGAGTTATGAGAGTGCTTTGAGAATAGCAAAAGAATTAGGTGAAAAACGGAAGAGTTTGGGAACTTGGACTCAAATGAACCAGGTTGATTACATGAAACGGTGGAGAAACAGTAATAAAAATAGCAAAGAGTATTTAAATCGCAAGGAAGAAATAGATGAATTTATTGATACATTAACTAACGAGAATTACAATAACACAATAGATTTATAGGTCATTTTATCAGATAGAGTGTTTTTTGTGGTGGGCATAGTGGTATGCCTCCCTTTTTTGTTACTTGTACCATTTCTTCAATAGAGCCTCCATTTTCAATTTGAATTCGAGGTTCGATCGTATATACTCCATTTTCTTGCAGTAAAAATGAAGAACGTTTATTTCCCTTAGGTGATATACTGGTTCCCGGACTATGAGCTTCTTCTCCTATTGGATGGCCGGTAGCATGATTGTAGTTTGGATATCCTTGACTGAGTATATATTTTCGTACAATGTTATCGACTTCAAATCCTTTATTGGAAGGAAGAAAATTTTCAATTCCTAATTTTACTGATTGCACGAGAGTGTCAAATACTCTTTTTACATTTTCAGGGGGAGATTTTTCTCCTTGTTTGAGCGCATACCCCATTCTTTGTATATCACTTGAATATTTTTTTCCATTTGAAAGGAATATCTTTATTCCAAAATCGAAGTATATTGTATCTCCACGTTTGAAGATAGTATCGCTTGCGCAAGAATGTCCTCCTTTTTTTAGATTTTTTCCAACAAGTACAACGGGGCAAAGTTCTTTGTCCCAAGAAAGCTCTTCTTTTACTATTCCGTATTTTCGGAAGTAATTGGGTTTGAATTTAAATATGCTATGTACAACGTTTAAAATTTGTTTTTCTGTCATACCCGGTTTAATTTTTTTAAAAGCAATGTTTAATATTTCTAAAGCTCTTGAAGCAGCTATTTTTAGATATTTAATATCATCACTTGTTTTTGAATCCATAAGTTTATATATAATTTCATCTGCTGATTTAAATGAGGGTATAATTTCGGAAGACTTTTTGTAAAATCCAAGTATATTGTCACTTAAAAATCTAAAAGTACCGTAGCCTATTATATCTATTTGAGAATCCATTTTATCGGAAAAATTCATGTATATTTCAGAAGGATATTTCAATATTTTCAGTACATCAAATATTGTATTTAATAGGGAGTTCTCTCCTGAGTATTGCAATATGGTACCTTCAAAGTCACTTACATTACAGTAATCAAGACTATGGACAATTAAAAAATTTGTATTATTGCTCAAAATTGCTACTGCGGGTACAATAGTTTTATTGGTTACGAATTTTGAGAAATAAGGTTCATTGTTTTCTGAACAATACATGATCCATACGGAATTCTCTTTAAGGCAAAAATTATTTTCAAACAACGCCAATCAGTCCTTTTATATTTGAATAGTTAATGTTGATTAAAATTATATTATTGTTTTAACATAATTAAAAGGGGAATGTTTTAAATAAAAGATTCAAAAATAAAAATTTTATCTGAAATTTCTGTAGTTATATCGTTATGTACGATTTTAAATTTTATTTCAATATGTAAATTACCTTTGGGGGGAACAGTAACTCTTGGACAATCTGTGCCCTTAATTCTTTTTTCATTTAAAAGGGGAAAGAAATTTGGTTTAATTTCCGGTATTTTATGTGGAGTTATTAAAATAATGCTTTCTTTGAAAGTAATACCTGTGACTAATTTCTTAGATTATATTTTGACATTTATGTTGGACTATATACTACCTTATATATTAGCAGGTATCTCATGTATGTTTGTTGAATTTTTAAAAAATAAAAAACATGCTATTATTGTGTCATGTATTATTGCTCATTTATTGAAATTTTGTTGTTTTTATACTTCTGCAGTAATAGTATGGAGTAAATACGTTCCTTATACAGTAAACGTGATCGGATATTGTTTTTGGTACAATTTTTTATATATGTTCCCGGAGACAATTATAGCTGTCGGAATAACTAATTCATTATTGAGATTTTTCTAGTATTCACACTTTTCTGTTGTTGCTAATAATGTAACATTAAAGGGTGTGATATTTTGGCTATAAAGATATTTATTGATCAGGGACATAACCCACAGGGAGTAAATGCAGGAGCGGAAGGATTTGGCTTGAGGGAACAGGATGTAACATATAATGTAGGAATGTATTTGGCAAATTTTTTAGAAGAAGACTCTCGTTTTGAAGTTAAAACCTCCCGAAATTCTCCTGAACAAGTACTTGGAACCAGTAATTCAACAAGTTTAGCAGAAAGAGTAAATGCAGCAAATAATTGGCCAGCTGATTATTTTATAAGTATTCATGTAAATGCGAATACAAATCCTTCTATTAATGGAAGTGAAGTTTATGTGTATCAAGAATATACACAATCATACTACCTGGGAGAACATGTTTTAAACGCTGTTGTCGCTCAAGTAGGAACGAAAGACAATGGAGTCAGAATAAGACCTTCTTTATATGTACTCAGAAAAACTAATATGCCTGCTATTCTCGTAGAACTTGCATATATTACAAATTCAAGTGATGCGGAGAAGCTAAGAAACAATCAATATCAATTTGCTCTGGGAATTTATAACGGTATACTCAGTTATTTTGGATTTTAATTTTTATGTTGCTTAGTATTTAGTATATTGTTTTAAAATTTGTAGATAATAAATTCAAACTAAAATTAGTAAAACAGAAAAGAGGTTGAAAATTATGGATACAGACGATAAAAATTCAAATGTCAGTACTCCTGAAATTCCAAATTCCAGTACAGAACACAGCAATGAAACAGAAAAAGCCGGAAATACAAAATAATAACTCTTACAATACTCCTCGATTATGGTTGAGGGGTATTTATTAAACTTAAATTTACATATTTTTACAAATTACCTTTTATTTCTACTTTTTCGATTTTTATACTAGAATTAAAAAATATGTAACTACTTGTCGAATAGGTGTTAGTATTTACAATTTAAATAAGCTTTATGGATTTGTTCTTATTTTTTCTAATAATATTATATTTTATGCTTAAATTTATAATTTGAAATTTGCCGTTTTTTACCATTGATACAAACATGTTATATTTTTGAAATTACTTATTGATTTTCAATTCATGAGTAAATATAATTAAAAATATGTGATTTAAAATCACATAAATCTAAATAAATTAAGTAACTGGGATGGTAATGATGGAATCAAATTACAAAGAGCCCAAAATAAAAGTTTTGGTTATTGATGATAATGTTGATGAAAGGAGAATGATTCTTAATTTTTTAACCGGAGACCCTGATGTTGAAATATGCACATTTTTAAGTAGTGGATTTGATGTTGTATCAGGTATAAAATTTCATAAACCTGATGTAGTTGTGACAGACTTTTTAGCTACAGATGCAGACAAAACTATAGTCGTGGAAAAAATAAATTCTTCTAAAATGGAGAACAGACCTAGAATTATAGTTATGTCTTCTGTAAATAATGTCAAAGTTCCGGAAAAGGCGTTTAGCTATGGAATAGATTATTACATAAGGAAACCAATAATACTTTCTTTGCTCAAAGACGCAATTATTTTGGTAACTAAAGGAAGAAAACCATATCAAATTAATGAATCTGTGAAAATGTCTAAAATAAGAGGTGTGGTCCGTTCTGTAGGAATTCCCGTAAATATTTTAGGATACACGTATATTGTTGAAGCTATCAAGTATATGCTGGACTCAGAAAAGGCAGTTTTTCTAAGCGAAGTTTATAAGTCTATAAGCAAAAACCATAATACATCCGTTGAATGTGTAGAGGTTTCCATAAGGAACGCTATTAAAAAAGCTATACGTACACGCAATGAAAATTTTAAAAAGGTTTTTCAATTTTGTAGTATTACGCCAAGTAATTCCGTTTTTCTTTCGAATTTGAAAGAGACAATATTTGTTGATTTGTACAAGTAATAATTGGAATTTTTATGTTTATTATGATTGTGCCACCTAGATATCTAGGTGGATGTTTTTTTGTTACGTAAAAAAATTAATATATAATATTGACAAAAAATATTTTATGATATAATATAATTAATGAAATAGTCATGCAAAAATATTTAATAAGGAGTGAATTAAAATTATGGGTAAAGACACTGAGAAAAGTAAAAAAGGTTTTATAGAAAGAATATCTAGTCTTAGGGAAAAAGCAGCTGTTAAAATTGATATAAATCGATTAAATGCATGTAGCGTATTATTAAATTTTATTTTAGGACATAACGACAGAAGTATAAAAAGAGGTTTGATGAAAGTAAAAACTATAGGTGAGCCTAACTTTAATCAAATTAAAGCTTTGACAGACAGATCCACACCTGCTGGTAAGGATTTTATGGATTTAACTACATCCTCAAAATTACATTCTGAAATGAATGATTTTTTGAATGCAGTAAAAGTATTATGTAATTCAAAATCACTTACAAGTGAAGTATGGTCAAATGTAAAAAGCAAATTTGATAGTCTTTACAACAAAGCTAAAACAATTAAGTTTGGGGATCCTTTTTCCTACGGCATAACAGATAGAAAACTGTGGAATAAAGCTGAAGATTGTTTGAACGAGTATGTAGGTAAAAAGAGAGAAGAAATTTTAAAAACAAGTGCCGCTTCTAAAG
>CAKUZC010000042.1 GCA_934718145.1 uncultured Eubacteriales bacterium
CTCTTTTTGTAAACATTGTAGTTGGCTTGAAGCCTCATTATTACTGAGTTTCTTCATGTCCCTTATAACTACTCGTACCAGTTAAAAATAAAGTCAAGTTTTGAAGAATAGTTTGTTTTTTAGTAGATTGCTCTTTTGGGGGCAATTTTTTTGTTATTTTCGGCGATATAGTGAACAGATTATTACATCACTATATGAGGGAGAATTTTTATGAAAATGGAATTACTAATTCTTGTAAAATCCGATAAAAATAATGGATATTGTGTTGTGGGCATAAACGAGTTTGGAAAATTTATAAGGTTGGTTAAAAATTTTGAAGGTCATTCCCTTGACAAAGAACAATTCAAATTTGATAAAATGGATCTTTTAACTGTAAACGTGATTCCCGTTCCACTTATTAATCAAAAAGAAAATTATGTCCTTATCGAAATAATTAATCAAACCAAGACCAATATAAAGAACGAAAATTTAAGGAAATATATTCAAAATCCTGAATTTATATTTTCAAATGTTAATCCTTGGCTTACTGAGGAAGAAATAAATCATCAAAACGAATCTTTTTTGTTTTTAGAAATTACTGATTTAATTATATATGAAAATAATGAAGGAAAGCACAAGTGTGATTTTACTTACAATAACAATAATTACAAGGGTTTTAGCGTAACTGACCCAAAATTTAAACTCAAAAACAAGAAAATTTCTAAATCCTTTATTGGTGTAAGTTTACCTGAAAATCCATACAAAAAATATGGTAATGACCTTTACTATAAATTTGTTTGCGCAGTGTATCCTTTAAGAGATTCTGTAAAATCATGTGATATGGATTGTTATATGATTTGATGCTATAATAGGATTAATGGGAATTATTTAACAAGGAGTTAATGAGCTTGGAGTTATTTACAATTGGATATACGAAAAAATCTGCAGAAAAGTTTTTTGAGATTATAAGTGATAGAAAAATTGAAATAGTTGCAGATGTTAGGCTTTATAATTCCACGCAGCTTGCAGGATTTAGCAAAAGTGCAGATTTAAAGTATTTTCTTAAAAAAATTTGTGGTTGCGATTACATAGCATTAAAACAGTTAGCTCCGAATCCATCGCTTTTTGAAAATTACAAAAGCGGAAAAACCTCTTGGAATGAATATGAAAAAATTTATAATAAGTTTTTGGATACTCAGGCAAATCTCGATTTTTTCTATGCTTTTAAAAATAAACGAATTTGTATTCTTTGTGCTGAAAGTACTTCTGAGCGCTGTCATCGTAGACTTATTGCGGAAAAAATTTCAAAAACTTATGATGGCGTAAATATTAAACATTTGTAATTTATGAAAACAAGTAAATAGTATTATTGCTGCAATTACGGCTTCTGATGAAAAGCTTTGAAGTTTTGATAAGATTAAACCTTCATATTAAGGTGACAAATTTTTAGCGGTTTAGTAGATATACACTTGATTGTTATGCGGATTTGTATAATAATTATGGCATAGTGAGTAAAGATTTGTATTTATATTTTGTATAATAGCGGGTTATAAACAAATCAAAATAAGATAGTGATTTATAGTGGGATTGTTTTGGAATATTAAAACTAATACTGCTGATAATTTTTATAGAAAATTAAAAGCCCACTTCAACAAAAAAGACGGCAAAGTACACATTGTAATTATTAATAGTTTTAGTAAATAGCTTAATCAAAATTTTGAATATGAAGATAAATACACTACTCAAATTGAAAATATATTGGGTCATATGCAGGAAGATGGTTGCGAAATTATTGATATGAAATTTAATGGTCTTGTAAATCAAGTTATACTTGTTTAAATGGAGGGCTACCATACATTAGTGATGTATAAATGAACAAATTTGCATTCTTTGTGCCGAGAATACTCCAAAACAGATAAAAGATTGTAAAAATAACACACTTATAAAAATAATAAGTTCTCTTGTAAACATTATCATAGGCTACAAATGGCTTAAATACTGAATTTTTCTGTATCTTATAAGACAAATCGCACCAGTTAAAAATAAAGTAGAATTATGTAAAATTATTATTTTAAGAAAAGTTGCTCTTTAATAGGGCAATTTTTTTAGTTTTTCTTCCAACACGTAATAGAATAGATTTATATAAGTAGGAGAAACATTGACGGTAAAGAATTTCAATTATAGGACAAATGAAATATTATTGCGGAATCAATTTTAGACGTATGGAAAATATGGTATATCCAAAATTCTCAAATTTGACTTTAAAAATGAAGATTTGAATACATAATTGAAAGTCGAAGATAAAGATATCAACTAAATGACAAGGGTTCACATCGAAGTATTTTCCTTATATATATTTATTGAAAAAGTGTAACGTAATTTAAAAATATAATATATATTATTTGAAAATTATGTAGTCTCTGTTATAACATGTGTACTTTATGGGTAAATATCAAAATTGTATAATTAGAATTAAATAAAATAAATTAAGTGCAAATTTTAAAGAAAATATGAATGGTTAGATAATTATAATTAAAAATACGATTAAATACTTGACAAAAAAATATATATATATACTTATCCATAGTGGCAAAAATTTGGTGAATTTTATTAAAAATAAAATTGTAATAGGAGTGATTAATATGGCAAAATCTGTGAGAATTATTTCAAGTGCATATGATTATATTAAAAATGCAAGATTATTTAACGATTTGAGATTTGTAGAGTATGAAGATGAAATAGTTGTTTACCCGACAATGTCAAAATTGTCTTGTAAAAAAAAAGACGATAAAAGTATTATAAGAACTATTTTGTGTCAAATCGCTAATCAAAAAGATGGTACATCTCTTGAACTTAAGGAAAAAGAGATTGAAGAAAGTGAATTTGAAAAGGCAGGAAATAATTCATTGAGTAAAGAAGAAATCGAGGAATTCTATGATGGGTGCTTGCAAGAAATTCTAGAAACAAATCGTGTACAAGCATATAGTAGTTTTGAAACTAAATATGCCTATTCTATTGGATTTACAAATGGTGGTATTATAGAAAGATATATTGCAGGTTTACCGGTTTAATATAATGATAAAGATTATCATAAAAAATATGTAGTTTTAACCATGTTTTTGCTACTTCCATTAGAACAGATTAAAAAATGTAACTTAATTCAAGAAACAAATTTTAAACATGGGTATTTATTGTAAATTAATTCCATGTTTTTATATTATTTGAGTAAAAAAATTTAATTTATTATTATATATAGTTAAAAAATAAATAATAAGTACAAAAAGCACTTTGTTTTATGTTAAAATTCGAGTTGTATTTAATTTAAGAAGGGAGATGAAAAGAATGAAGAAAAATATTACATTTTTAGTTGCTATATGTTTGTTACTAAACATATTTATTCCTGTATTTAGAAGCACTGTTTTTGCAGGTGAAGAGAAAAATGAGGTGACATTAAATTTTTTAGATGCTACCATAGAAAATGGAAAAGCAGTTTATAGAGATGGTTCGAATGTAGAAGGTACCGTTGGACTTGTTATTAAGAATTTAGAATCGGGCGGGTATGACTCGTGTCCGATTGAAAAAAATTCGGTAACAGATATAGATTTGAATAAAAATGAATACTACTTAGAAGTAAACCCTAAAATTTTGGTAAATAATCCTGATGAAATTCTAGAAAGTACCGACTATACACCATTTAATAGGCTTTATATCAACAAAAAGTCATACGACATAACTTCAAATTCATATGTTTATTTAGATCCTGCTGAATTTAGTGTAATTTTAGATATTAAGCTTGAAAAAGTATCTAGCAATCCTTCGGGGCCAAGTTATCCTGATGATATTTCGATAATAGGAACATACGATGGATGTGGCATGGAAATTTATTTAAACAGAGAAAAAGTCGGGGGAAAGTCAAAAGCAATATTAGGGAGTGCGAAAGGTTATGCAAGTGGAGAAAATTCCAATTTAATCAGAATTCAACTTGCTTTTGGCGACGGAAATATAGGAAGTGTAACTGTAAACCGTAAGGCAATTAATATACCGGAAGGTACAAAAGACAGGTTAGAATTTGTAATTAAGCCTGCTAGTAAGTACATTATAGATGTAAAGAAATCAAAAGATGATACAGGTTTGCCGCGAACGATAATTTGGGATTCTGATAAGTCTAATAATTCCAGTTTAAAGGACAATGAATTTATTAAAAACGGGACTATAGAAATACTGGATATAAAAGATATTGACGGTAATTCTATAGGTTTAGAGGGAGTAAGTCAAGATATTTCCAAAAACAGCGGATATGCAATTGTAAAACCGGGTTATAAAGTGATTTTAAGGTTAAAGCCTGATTACGGATATCAACTTACTTCGATAAAAATAAATGACCAAAACTTAGTAGCTCAAAAAGAACAGTCTGTTTTTGAGTATATTATGCCTAATACAAATGTTCACTTGAGTGGGATATTTGAAAAAGTGGACGATATAGTAAAATCTGAATTAAAAGATATAAAAGAGGGAACAATTGAACTGGGTGATTCAGAAATAGATTCCGGTTCTGCAGTTCTTTCTGTAAGCGATTCAAATTTGTCGGAAGATCAAATATTAAATTTTCAGAAAGCGGCAAACGGTTATAAAATTTCATCTCATTTCGGAATTCGTTTAAATCAAGTATTGTATAAAGGAACTTCAGATGATGTTTGGTCAAATGAATTGAATGATTTGAATAATGACGCTGTAATCTCATTAAAATTAGAAAATGGAATAAACGGAAATGAGGTTGTAATGGTTCATGAAAAACATGACGGAAGTTATGAAATAATACCGACTTCTTACGATGCTTCATCTAATACATTGACTTTTAAAACATCAAGTTTTTCAAACTATGCAATAGCAGTAAAAGAGGGAAGTAGTGATATGATACCTCAAACCGGTGACGATATAGTCGTATATGTGATACTTGTTACTCTTGCCGTAGCTCTTTTGATTGCACTTTTAATATTTAGTCGCAAAAAGAAGGTAAGGAATCAATAGAGGAGGATTGATTAATGAAAAGTAAGTTTAAGTTATTTATGTTTATTGCAATGGCACTTGTTTTGCCTTTCTTGTTTTTTGATAAAGCATATGCTTTTACACTCGCCGAACAGGATGGAGAATATGCTTTAGTACTAAATGCCAATGAAGGAAAAATTGATGGTTCAGATTCTAAAACCATAAGATTTAATTTTGGCAAGGATGAAAAATCTGTAAATATTTCCCATTTAGCTGGTGGAGTAGAGATTACTTTCAAAGATAAAGAATTCGATGGTTGGGCTTCAGATGTAATGGGAAAAATGAAAATATCGGAACTCTCTATAGATAAGTTTAGCAGTACTGATAGTAATGGTATAAAGTATGCCACTGTGTACGCTGTATACAAAGAAATAAGTTATAATATACGTCTTGACTTTAACGGCGGTACTATTGATGGAGATGAAAGTGTTAATATAAAAGGTTCTTTAAGTGAATTTAAAACAATTGATTTGAGTCAATATAAACCCACAAGGGAGGGATGTTATTTTTGCGGTTGGGGTTATGATGGAAAAGTTATAACTTCGATTGATAAAAGTTATGTTTAAAAAAACGATCGAATGACTGTTTTCGCACTTTATAAGAGCAATACTAAATCGGAAGTTGATGATACAGTACTTATTCTGGATGCTAATGGAGGTACTATAGAGGGAGAAAAATCTAAAAAATACGATTATCTTGCAACTAGCGGTTCTGCAATGCCAATATTTCATTATATTCCGAAAAGAACAGGATACAACTTCAGAGGATGGAATGCTAAGAAAGACGGTTATGGGAAAAATTATGACTTATTGCCTAAGTCGTATTGGAGAAATGACAAAGAACCGGAGCTAAAAAAAGTTTCTTTAAAGGATGATGGAAAATATTACAACTACTTAACACTCTACGCAAATTGGGAAAAAACTTCCGGAGGAGACGGAATAGATGAACCTCCAAAAGAGATTCCCACTAGAGACGAAAGTGAATTAAAAGGAAGTGTTCTTTTCGAAGAGCCGAAAGATGAAAATTATAGACTTGATATAAAGAAAATGGAAATTCCTGAGGGGTTAACGGACAAAAACGTAAAATTAGTTGTGGATATTAATTTAATCAACGGTAATTTTGAAATAGTAGAGATAAACGGAATTAAAATGAGGATTAAGATAGCTTTGCCTGAAGAGTTAAAAGGCTACAATCAGTATGAAATTGTTTATATCGGTAGAGATAATGGAATAAAAGAAACATTACCTGCAACAGTAAAAGACGGTTATATAACATTTGAAACAACTCATTTGAGTAAATACGGAATAGTTGCAAAGAATGTTTCTTCTGGTGAGCAGGATACAGGTACGAATAATTTATCAGAACAAGAAAACACTTCAACAGAACAAGAAGCAACTGAAAATCCTCTAACGGGAGATGCTATTGATTTGTATGGAGCGCTGCTTTCAATTTCCTCAGCAGTTATGAGTGCCTTTTCAATATTGAACAGGAAGAAAGTAAAATAAAAATTTTATGAGATAGGGACCGGCTTCTGATTGCCGGTCTTTGCAGTTGAAAGGAATATTTTAAATGTTTAAAGATAAAAAAAGAATTTTTAGCATAATTGTGTATATATTATTGCTTTGCTTGATGGTATATTCAGGTTTTAAAATTTTTAAATGGCAAAAAGAGAACATGCATAATGATGATATAAAAGAAAAAATAAACAGTGCAGTAAGTTTTCAAGATAACAATAAATACAAAGTTGATTTTGAATCTTTAAAAAAACAAAATAATGACACTGTTGCGTGGATTAAAGTTAATAATACAAATATTGAGTATCCTATTGTAAAATCATCAGACAATGAATTTTATTTAAACCACAGTTTTGATAAAAGCGATAACACAGCCGGTTGGATTTTTGCGGACTATAAAAACAAATTTGACGGTAAGGATAAAAATATTGTCATCTATGGACACAATAGAAAAGATAATTCTATGTTTGGAAGTTTAAAAAATGTTTTAAATGAAGAATGGTATAATAATTCCGAAAATACCGATATAGTTTTTATCACTCAAAACGAAAACCGTATTTATAAAGTATTTTCCGTATATCAAATAGAAAAAGAAGATTATTACATAAGAACTGAATTTAATAACGATAGCGAATTTGAAAAATTTATAAAAACATTGAAACAACGAAGTATAAAAAATTTTAATACAGATGTTTCTAAAAATGATAGAATTATCACACTGTCAACCTGTGCGGGAAATGACAATTATAGGGTAGTTTTGCACGCAAAAAAATGTTGATAGTATATTATTTGTTAACAGTTAAAGGCTCGGAAAAAGTTCGAGCCCTTTTTTATGGTATTTTGATAAAACGGCTATAGTTATATTTGTTTGATAATTAGAATTTTTTTCTGTCACGATTAATTTATTTCTATATATAGTTGAAGAAATTTAAAAAGCTGCCCTAAAAAGAGCAACTTTCAATGGAATCAAATATTAAAAGTAACTTGACTGGCGGAGAGAGAGGGATTCGAACCCTCGAAGCCGCTTTAACGACTTACACGATTTCCAATCGTGCTCCTTAAGCCA
>CAKUZC010000043.1 GCA_934718145.1 uncultured Eubacteriales bacterium
AAATAGAATAAAAAAAATTAATCCCCAAGCTAATATCAATATCCACAAATGCTTTTTTGATAAAAATAATGAATCTCGGTATGATTTTACTTCATACGACTACATAATTGATGCTATTGATACTATATCTTCTAAAATTTTACTAATTGAAAAAGCTAAAAAATCAAGCGTAAATATAATGAGCAGCATGGGAACGGGCAATAAACTAAATCCTTGTGAATTTGAAGTCGCCGACATATACAGTACTTCTATTTGTCCTTTGGCACGAGTTATGAGAAGAGAACTAAAAAAAAGAAATATAAAAAGTTTAAAGGTTGTGTATTCCAAAGAAGTTCCTTTATACATACCTCACGAAACAGATGAAAATTCCTCATTGAAGGTAACAAATCCAAAACGTGTAAATTCAAGCATATCTTTTGTTCCTCCCGTAGCAGGAATGATTTTGGCAAGTGAAGTTATAAAAGATTTAACGAAAGAGCGGTGATTTTAATTTGAGTATTTGTGAATGGATAATTAAGGAGATCGATGAAAATAAAATCTCTGAATTTTGTCAAAAATATAATATTCCATATTTAGCTGCAGCTATCCTTTATTCAAGAGGTTATTGCGAAGAGAAAGATATTGAAAAATTTTTAAAAAATACGGAAAAAGAAAATGTTTTTGATATTACAGATATGGATAAAATTGTTTGTAGAATCGAAAAAGCAATTAAAAATCATGAAAAAATTTGTATATATGGAGACTATGATGCCGATGGAATAACAGCATCTGCTCTTATTTATGATTATCTACGTAATAGAAATTCAAACGTATTTTGTTATATTCCGGAAAGAAACAGAGACGGTTATGGACTTAATAAAATGGCTTTAGATTTTATAAAAAATTGTGAAACTGAATTGATAATTACCGTAGATAACGGAATTTCTGCTTTTGAAGAAATTAAATATGCAAAGTCTCTTGATATGGATGTTGTTGTGACAGACCACCATAGAGTCAGAGAAGAGCTTCCGTGTGCATATGCTGTTGTGAATCCTTATCGAAAAGAATGTGAAAATTTAAAAAACAAAAATTTTGCAGGTGTAGGAGTAGCATTTAAAGTTGTGCAAGCTCTTGAAACGGGAAAGACTAGTGAAGAAGAACTTTTAAAAAAATATTCCGAATTGATTACAATAGGCACAATAGGGGATTCCATAGAACTTTTTGGGGAATCTGCAGAAATAGTCAAATATGGTTTGAAAAAAATGTCTTGTTCTGAAAATCCCGGAATAGCATCGTTATTGAAGTGTTTAAATCTTTACGGTAAAGAACTTGATTCAATATCTGTTGCATTTAGTGTTGTTCCGAGAATCAATGCATGTGGAAGAATGGAAAATGCCAATCTTGCATTAAAACTTTTAACATGTGAAAATTATGATAAAGCTGTTCAGATAACAGAAGAAGTGTGTAAGTTAAATGATTTGAGAAAAGATGAAGAAATTAAAATTTTAAAAGATGTTGAAGATGTTCTTTTGAAAGATCCTCAAAGAAAATATGAGAAAGTAATAATTGCAGAAGGGAAAAATTGGAACCATGGTGTTTTGGGAATAGCTGCTTCTAAAATAGTTCAAAAGTATGGGAAACCGTGTATACTCATAACCATCGAAGGTGATACGTCTCGAGCTTCTTGCAGAAGCATAGAGGGCTTTTCGATATACGAATTACTGCTTAAACATTCAAAATGGTTGACAAGATTTGGTGGCCATCCTATGGCTGCAGGATTTAGTATGAATACTTCTAATTTAGAATCATTTAAAGAATCTATAAAAGAAGACTTGAAAAATTATTGTGTACCGAATTCAAGTTTATCAATCGATTTTGAATTAGAGCCTAGACAAATTTCTTACAGTATATTAGAAGATATCAAAATTTTACATCCTTACGGAAATGGCAATCCAGAACCTATATTTGGAATTTTTGGATTAAGATTGAAAAAAATAATACCTATCGGAAGTGGAAAGCATTTAAAACTTATTTTTGAAAAACAGGGATTTGAGATGTCAGCACTTTATTTTAACAAAACTTTTGAGAATTTTTTGTTTTGTGAAAGAGATGTTTTGGATATCGCAGTTACCTTACATAAAAATGAATACTTGGGTTCTGTTTACGTTTCATGCTACATAGTGGATTTAAGATTTGAAAATAGTGATTTAAAGAAGGTTATTACCGAAAAAAATTTATATGAGTCTTTTAAAAGAGGGGAAAATATAAAAAATGATCTAAAATATGTGATTCCAACCCGAAAAGATTTTGTTGATGTATACAAATATTTAAAAAAATTAAAAAATAAATGTGTAAGAGTTGATTTGATAAATAAAAAAGTGTTTAATGACAGTAAGAACACGTTTACCATTTATGCTGTTTTGGATATCATGGAAGAACTGGGATTGGTTAGTATTTCTAAGGACGCTGATGAATATAAAATAACTGTAAATGAGGTTAAAAATAAGGTCAATATAAGTGATTCTCTTATTCTTAATTCTATAAAAAACGAAAAGGGGAATGAGAATGTCAGTGGGGCTTAATTATAATACATATAGTGAGTTGTTAAAGCTTATAAATCAAAGCGGAAAGAATTACGATTTAAAAATAATAAATAAAGCATATAAAGCTGCTTATAAAGCTCATTTCGGGCAAAAAAGAATCTCGGGGGTAGACTATATCCTTCATCCGGTTTCTGTAGCTTACATACTCGTAGAATTAGGTATGGATACCCCTTCGGTAGCTGCGGCTTTGCTTCATGATGTTGTAGAAGACACTGATCTTACACAAAAGGACATACGAGATATGTTCGGTGAAGAAATAGCAATTTTGGTAGATGGAGTTACAAAACTTAAAAAAATACCTTCTTCATCAAGAGAAGAACAACAGGCTGAAAATATACGTAAAATGCTTCTTGCTATGTCTCATGATATACGTGTAATAATGATTAAACTCGCCGATAGACTTCAAAATATGCGCACTATAGAATGTATGGATATACAGAAGCGTCGTGACAAATCGTTGCAAAATATGGAAGTCTTTGCACCAATAGCTCATAGACTTGGAATAAGAACAATAAAAGATGAACTAGAAGATATTTCTCTTAAGTGTCTGGATCCCATAGCTTATGCTGAAATAGAAAGTTCTTTGGCACTTCGGGAAGAAGATAGGGAAAAATTTATAAATTTAATAAAAAAGAGACTTATGGACAGACTTCAAAAATTTATACCGGACGTATATATTGAAGGAAGAGTAAAGAGCGCAAATGAGATATATAAGAAAATATTCATTAAGGGAAAGTCAATGGACCAAATTTACGATATATATGCTGTACGGGTAATAGTTAATACCGTAAATGATTGTTATAACGTATTTGGTATAGTTCATGACATGTTTCAGCCAATCCCCAGCAGATTTAAAGATTACATATCTATTCCTAAGCCCAATATGTACCAGTCTCTTCACACTACTGTTTTAAGTAAAGAGGGCATACCCTTTGAAATACAAATACGTACATGGGAAATGCATAGGACTGCAGAATATGGTATAGCAGCGCATTGGAAATATAAATTAGGAATAACAGGTAAAGATGATTCTATGACAGAATCTCTATCTTGGGTGCGCAAACTTTTGGATAATCATCGAGACGTTGAAGATGTAACTGATGTAATAGGAAATATAAAATCAGATCTTGTTCCCAAAGAAATATTTATCCTCACTCCAAAGGGTGATGTGATAAGTTTGCCGACAGGTTCAACCGTCATTGATTTTGCATATGCAATTCACACCGAACTTGGAAATCATATGGTCGGAGCAAAAGTTAATAAGAAAATAGTTCCCATAAATTATGTTTTAAAAACAGGTGAAATAGTAGATATAATAAGCACAAAAGACTCTAAAAAAGGACCGGGAAGAGACTGGCTCGGAATAGTTAAGACAAGTGAAGCAAGAAATAAAATCAAGCAATGGTTTAAAAGAGAGAGACGTGATGAAAATATTGTCGAGGGGAAAGCTGAAACTGAGCTCGAGCTTAAAAAGAATAAAATATTCATCCCTCAAGAAAACCTTGAAGAATTTTTGTCACCTGTAATGAAAAAAAATCAGTGTTCAACTATAGAGGACTTTTTTGCTGCAGTAGGATATGGAGGAATACAGCTTTGGAGGGTTATGCCTCGGCTAAAAAATGAGTATCTAAAGAAAAATAAAGAATTGTTTTCCGGAAATTGTTTGCAACCTAAACCATCTATTGTTACAGAACGTCGTAAAAATTCAAGCTTTGACAAAAAATCCGGTGGAGTTATCGTAGAGGATATGAATAATTGTTTTGTAAAAATGGCTCGTTGTTGTAATCCTCTTCCGGGTGATAGTATAGTTGGTTTTATAACTAAAGGATATGGTGTTTCGGTTCACAGATGTGACTGTAAAAATGTCCCCGAAAATCCGTTCGAAAATAATACTGACAAAAGGTGGGTTCATGTTTCGTGGTCTAAAAACATTATGTCTACATTTAATACCACGATTGAAATTAAAGCATGTGAAAGAGAGGAACTTTTAACAGACATTACTCGCAAAATTTCTGCTATGAATCTGCGTGTAAAATCATTTAATTCTAAATTAACACCGGAAAACAAGATAGAAATATTTATAAATCTAAATATAAAGAATTTGGAGCATTTAAGGTTTATAACCAATAATTTGGCGAGAATAAGCGGTGTTTCATCTGTTAAGAGAGCATAAACTTATTTTTATGTGATATTGGCGTGATTCTCTTGGTCTGAAATTGCATAGAGAGAATTGCGTTTTTGTATTTTCATTGATAATTTTAAAAATAGTTATATCCAAAGTGTACCTAAAATCATAAAATAGTGGTATAATTGATAAGAGGGAAGAATGAATTTTTTAAAACAATTGAAATTTTTGGTTTTTTTAGTTATAATAAATATATTAAAAATAATTTTTTTGGGAGAGGATAACAATGGGAGTATTTGAGGATATTTTTGTAAAAGCCAAAGCAGCAGCAGGTGCGCTGGGAGAAAAAGCAGGACAGTATGTGGATGTATCTAAAATGAATATAAAACTTGCCGAGTTTAAAGGAGATTTGAAATCAGAATTTGAGAATTTAGGTAAGGTTGTTTACGAGTGTGAAAAAAATAATATAGAAAATCGCTCTGGTATAAATGCCTCTATAGCACAAATTGACAACATTACACTGCAAATAGAAGAGTTGAAGAGGCAAATTGCTTCTATAAGAAACAAGGTTATTTGTAAGTCTTGCGGTAGCCAAAATGAAATAGATTCTGTTTATTGTGCTAAATGTGGGGAAAAATTGTCTGAAGGTTTAAAAAATAAAAAAGAAACAGAAGATGATTTTTCTGAATTTGATGATTAAGGGATTTGTTTGATAGATGAAATAAAGCAAGGAAGTCACTAATTAATATAAGGCTTTCTTGTTTTTGTGTATAGATAATTAAATTGAATATATTTCTTATTTATGTTATAATTGCATTATAAAATTCAATGAGGTGGAGTAGTATATGGCTCTTAGAAACATAGTTAAGGAACCCGATGAATTATTGCATAAAAAATGTAGAAAAGTAGAAAAATTTGATGAAAATTTAAGCGTTCTTATCGACGATATGTTTGAAACAATGAAAAATGCAAAAGGTGTGGGATTAGCTGCTCCCCAAGTAGGTATTTTGAAACGCGTTGTAGTTGTTAATGTCGGGGATGGTAATATTGAATTAGTAAATCCTGAAATTATTGAACAAGATGGGGAACAAAGAGGAGATGAAGGATGTTTGTCATGCCCGGGAAAGTACGGGACTACAATTCGACCTGAATTTGTTAAAGTTAAAGCTCAGAATAGATTTGGAAAATTTGTTGAATATAGTGGACATTCTTTAAAAGCCAGAGCTTTTTGTCACGAAATAGATCATTTAGATGGCATACTTTTTACTTCTCGTTTAATTTAGGTGAAATTATTTCAATTTGTACTTATCGAGTATTATAAATTTTAAATTATTAAAAGTGAAACGCTACCTTCATTTAGGCAGCGTTTTTGCATATTGCTTATTTAATTTCAGGTTTTATATCTAGAGTAGCTATAGGATTTTGTGGTGTTTTGTTTAATTGCGTGGTCATTAAACCCTTTTCACAACGTTTTTTTGGAATGAGAGCTAACGCATTATTTCGCGGAATTACCATTGGTAGCGGACGCGGATGTGATTGAAACATATTTGGTTTTAACATTTCTTCAGCATTTTCGGCGTCTTCTTTAGTGCTAAAAGGTTTAGAATTGTTAGGTACTACATAAAATTTTCCATCTGTAGATTCTATTACTTTTCCTCCAGCTATTGCTTCTTTTTCTTGTTCTCCTAATTGTTCTTTATTCATATTCTCGTTCATAGTTATTACCTCCTGTACTTTTATATTTAATCAAAGTTATATATTAAATAAGATTTTTTTCAAATTAAAATATTTGTCTTTTATTTCTCTAATTTTATCAAAAGATTTTAAAATACTATTATTTCTTCTTAATTTTTTTACTATTTGTGTATTATGTCTTCAATAATCCGAAGAAAAAATTTATGTGATTTGATATCAAATACAATTTCTTAATATATCCTAACTTTTCATTCTTATTTTTTTACCGGCAATACTTTTAATGCTTTTTGAAAATATTTCATAAATTTTTTATATATAATATGAATTACCTTTTTATAACAACCTCCTTAATTTAAATAATTTATATTTTTGCAACTAATTAGCTACAATTTATATTATAAATTCACAAAAATTAAATGTCAAGTATTTTTGTTTGATTTACCAAAAAAATTATAATATTTATAATTTTATGTAACAAAAGCGATTTTGTTAACAAAAAAACACAACATATCATCTTTAAGACAATATATTGTGTATAAAGAGTAAATCGATAAGCCGAATTCTGTCGTGAGTAACTATCTATCTGGGTCAAGCGTTGCCGCAGTGACTCGTTGCCACCCTTATAAAACGCCGAGCAAGCGTGTAAATTATACCAAAATAGGTGTTGCTCCGGTTAGGGTTTACAGGGCCATATAATCTCTTATATGCCGGTGAGCTCTTACCTCGCCTTTCCATCCTTACTCAATATAAAATCGAGCGGTATATTTCTGTTGCACTTTCCCTAAGGTCACCCTCGGCGGTCGTTAACCGTTAACCTGCTCTGTGGAGCTCGGACTTTCCTCATGCACGAAAAACGCACACGCAGTTACTTAACCTACTCTTACCGGCATATTATATCATAATTTTTATTCAAACTCAACCATAGCTTTTTGTCATATTTTTTCCTAATGCAGACGCATCGACATTCATTTTACCTCCTTTAGCGCATAAAGTCACTGAACCTTTCATAATAGCAAGTACTACAAATATAATCTTACTAACAATTTTAAATACCTGAACTGCTTTATAAGAAGCTTTTTCTTTTTCTTCTAACTCTCTAATAAGTTCGTTAAATTTTTCGAATTGTAGATTTAATTCCTCAGAATATTTAGATAATTCAATATTAAATT
>CAKUZC010000044.1 GCA_934718145.1 uncultured Eubacteriales bacterium
AATCATATTTTGTAATACTTTTTATGTTTTCTTCAGAGATTTTATAAACTAAATAATTTGAAATATCTTTTCTTCCACGGAATTTAAAATGATGTATGAAATTTCTTACTTTACCAACATATTTAAACAATGAGATGCAAGAAACAAATTTATTTGTATCGTATTCCAACTTGCTAACTTTTAAATTTAATTTTATAGAATTCAAGCATTTATCACATATATCAGCTTTTCCGGATATTATCTCGCAACAAATTAAACACTTCTGAGGATAAATAAAAGATATGATCTTATCAATTATTTTTTTGAATATATTCATAACTATTCTAAAACTTTAATTGCGCTTTGAAGCTGCAAATCATCTTCTAATTTGAGAGAACCGCTTAAAAACGATTCTTCTTGATTTTTATCAAGAGAAATTTCCACATCCGGTATGATACCTTTTTTAAATAAATTTTCCCCATCCATAGTTATATAATACGCATCCGGAAAAATAATAACAGAATCATCAGAAAGTGTTACAGTTTTTAATCTAACAGTATTTCCCAAAGTTTTAGCCCCTACAATTTTGGTATTTTCTCTATTTCTTAAAGAAGATGCGATTAATTCACAAGAACCTGATGTGTTTTCATTGACTAAAACTGAAATTTTTAAATTTAAATTTGTTCCTTCAGATGTACATACTACCTCAGAATTACCTGATTTATCCACAGCTGATATAATGTCGCCTGCAGGCATAATATTTTTAATTATTTTAAATACTTCTTCATCATCGGAATTTTTACAATTACGCAAATCTATAATTAGACTGTTTGAGCCTTCAGAAACGGCTGAATCTATATTATTTTTTATAATTTCCGCAGAATTTTTGGGGATTGAATTACATTTCATATACAAAATTCCGTTTTCTAATTTAGTAAAATCAACTCCGGAATCGTTGTTTAAACTTTCCAAATAATTTTTATACTCATCTTTGGTAAAAAAATTACAAACTTGGTCGTCAATACCTGAAATATATCCACGTGAAATTTCAGACAAAACTTTATCATCTTGTAAATCACATATACAGTTTTCACGAATGTTATAATCTATTTCACTTAAAATTGAATAGGTTTTTTGTTTCTCATATATATTGGAAACCAAATTGTTAAATTTGTCCATAGCCATTTTATATCCTAAAGAATAAACAAGTGTTCCTGTAAGAAAAAGTGCTGCTAATACATAACCTAAAGATATTTTTTTATTTAATAATTTCATCGATGTACACTTCCTTTCAATTTCTAATAAACAAGTATTTCTCTTGGATTTCTTCTTATTCCGTTTACTCTATATTCAAAATGTAAGTGTGGTCCCGTAGAAAATCCGGTATTTCCAACGTTGCCTATCTGTTGACCTGCTAAAACAGTTTGTCCAACTCTAACAGAGACAATACTCATATGGCCATAAAGTGTAGAAACTCCATTTCCATGGTCTATAACCACGTAATTTCCATATCCTCCACCTTTTCCATTGGTGTTTGCCAATATAATTTTTCCGGAACCCGAAGCCACTATCTTAGCTCCATAAGCTCCATATCCCGCTATATCTATAGCTCCATGCACATGAGACCTGTTTTCGATATCATTAAATCCGGAAGTTATTTTTCTAAATCCCGGAACCGGCCAGACGAATCCACCTTTATAAATAACTGGGCTTTCCGAAGGAGACACTGGACGTTGGCTTTCTTGAGCTTTTTTCTTGGCTTCTTCTTCTCTTTTCTTTTGCTCTTCATAGTACTTTTGAATTTGTGAATCTACAGCTTTTATCTCAGCATCATTTTCATCTATTTGACGTTTAACTTTTTGCTCTGAGTTTTCAAGTTCTGAAAGTAATTTTTCACTTTCTTCAAGCAAAGTTTGTAGTTTTTTACGATTTTCCTCTAAATTTTTGTTTTCTTCTTCGTGTTCTTTCTTGTCTTCCTGTAAATCATGTTCTTTTTGCTTTACTCTATCTAAGTCTGCTTGTAGTTCATCAATCATCTTTTTAATAGTTTGACTGACTGATCTTACAATGTCTACTTTATCCAGAAAATCTTCAAAACTTTTAGCTCCTAAAATTATGTCCAAAGTAGATGTATCTCCTGCTACATAGACAAGATATAAGCTTTTCTTTAAAACTGTTATTTTTTCTTTTATGTTTTTATTTATTTCTTCTATTTGTAATTCAATATCTTCTATTTCTTTTTCTAGAGCACTTATGTAACTATTAGAAACGTCTATTTGATTTTCTACTATTTTTATTTCTTTATCTAAAGCATCTTTATTTTTTGCTTCTTTATGTACTTCTTCCGATGCCTTTTTTAATTCTTTACTAAGTTCTGTTTTTCTTCTTTGAAGTTGAGCTTTATAATTTTTATTTTTAGCTAAACTGTCTGACATAACATTTGTGGCAACAGAACAACTTAAAAAAATAGATAATGCCGTTATCGCACCACTTAGTAAACGTTTTTTTTTACCAAGCAACTGTATCTCCCCCTTCTTTATTTAAATATTTTCTGAGAGAAATAAGTCCTCCAACAACTCCAAAAAATACTCCTGTTAAAATAAAGCAATCGAAAACTTGCCAGAATATATTTTTAAAATTTATTCCATAAAAAGGTATTATATCTGATACAACATTTACAAGACTATTATACACAAAATTCAAAACTACAGTAGAAATTACAGCTGCCAAACATCCAATTATTATTCCTTCCACAATAAATGGAGCTTTTATGAATCCGTTTGTTGCTCCTACAGATTTCATTATGCTAATTTCAAAACGTCTGTTGTGCATAGTAATTTTTATTGTGTTAGAAATTATAAAAAGCGAAACCATTCCCAACGAACAGACAATCCAAAATCCGGCTTGAGAAATAAGTTTATTCAAACTTGATAATTTTGTCGCAGTTTCACTTCTGTCACTTACAGACTCTACTTTTTCAATTGCTTTCAATTCATTTACGGTTTTATCATAATCCGAGAGATCTTTCATGGTTACATGAAACGCTTCGGGAAAAGGATTTTCCCCTTCTTGAACTACGACATCATACAGTCCTCCCAAGACATCCTTGTATTTTTCAGATGCTTGTTCGCTTGAATAATATTCGCAGGAAAAAATATTTTCTGTTTGTTCAATCTTTTTCCCTATAGATTCTGCTTCCTCATGACTAATTCCTTTTTGAAGAAAAACAGTTATGCTATTCTTATTTTCAATTGATTTTAATGCTTGATTTAAATTAATCGACAACAACACAGCTCCACCGGTTAAAATCATACAGCAAACCATTACTAATATCGATGCTGCAGACATAATTCCATTTGTCCAAACGTTTTTAAAACCCTCTTTTAAAAAGTATTTTATGTTTCCTATGTTCACTTACATTCACCTCCCGGTTTGATATCGTTTTTTAATTTTCCATCAGATATTTCCACTACTCTGAAATTAAATTTTTTTACTATCGAAATATCATGAGTAACCATTATGACGGTAGTACCACATTTATTTATTTGACTCAAAAGGTCAACTATTTCATACGACATTGAAGGATCTATATTTCCGGTAGGCTCGTCCGCAATAATCATATTAGGATTGTTTACCAAAGCTCTTGCCAATCCTACTCTTTGCTTTTCTCCACCTGAAAGTTCAGAAACTTTTTTACGAGCTTTATCATTTAAATCTACTAAACTAAGCACATACGGAACTCTCTTTCTTATATCTCGAGATTTAGCACCTACTACGTGCATTGCAAATGCAACATTTTCGAAAACGGTCATTTTTTCAATTACACGAAAATCTTGAAAAACTATTCCCATAGTTCTTCTTAAGTATGGTATTTTTCTTTTTTTCATAGTAGACAAATTAGTTCCATTGACAAATATGTTTCCTGAATTTGGTTCTTCCTCTTTTGTAAGTAATTTCAAAAAAGTACTTTTTCCTGAACCTGAAGGTCCTACTATAAAAACAAATTCACCATCATCAATTTTGAGACTGAGATTATTAAGAGCCGTACAATCTTTTCCGTAAGATTTAGTTACATTTTCAAATTTTATCATAATATCATCTCCGTTCCTACAATAAAAACTAAAGTGCTGCCAAGTTAGGCTCGGCAACACAATTTAATTTTCTAACAAATAAATAATCACAAAATATTTATTATTGCCATTAACCTGAATTATTTATAGACAGAAATAAATATATCAGTCATTAAAATTTAACAGGATTAGACATCAAATACTTTTTAACCATTAAAGCAACTTTGAAAACTATAGCATCTTCAAATTCACGTAAATCAAGACCGGTTATTTTCTTGATCTTTTCCAATCTATACACTAAAGTGTTACGGTGTACGAATAATTTTCTTGAAGTTTCAGAAACATTTAAGCTATTTTCGAAAAATTTCTGAATTGTAAATAAAGTTTCTTGATCCATAGCTTCAACTGAACCTTTTTTAAACACTTCTTTAAGGAAAGTCTCACACAATGTAGTGGGAAGTTGATAAACCAAACGAGCAATTCCCAAATGGTCGTATGTGATAATACTCTTTTCAGTATCGAACACTTTTCCGACTTCTATAGATACTTGTGCTTCTTTAAACGAACGAGCTAACTCTCTTATTCCGCTCACTATGCTTCCTACGCCAACAACACTGTGAGTATAATACTCTCCAGATAAAGTATCAACTATTGAAGCAGCCAACTTTTCCAGAGATTTTGTGTCGGTATCTTTGCGAACTTCCTTGACAAGAGCGATATCGCGTTCATTTATATTTATAACAAAATCTTTTGTTTTATCCGGGAACAAACTTTGAATTACTTCGTAAGGAGAAGCATCTGATTTCGAGGTTATTTTAACAATCATACATACTCTGTTTACATCAGAGTTAAATTTAAGTTCACGAGCTTTAAGATATATATCTCCAGGCAAAATATTGTCAAGCAACACATTTTTTATAAAATTTACTTTATCATATTTCTCATCATAACGCTGTTTAACACTGTTCATTGCTACGGAAAGAACAGTTGCATCTTTTTTTGCAGAGTCATCTGTACCGCTCACAAATACCGCAAAATCAGTATGAGAAGAACATCCGAAAGGTTTATACGTATAATTTTCAGAAACAAACATATCTCCCTGAGAAACTGAACCTGATTTGACGGAGCTCATAGTTTCCCCTATTTTAGAAGGGTCACTGCAAGCAAGTATTATACAAGAATCATCGATAACTCCTACAGTTCTACCCATTACATCAGCCGTTTGATGAATTATGTTTTGGAACAATCTGTTAGACATAATATACCTCTTTCTTTTCATTAATTATCACATTTAAATTTTTTACATGTACATAAATGAGTGATTCTTTTATCAATTATATACAATTAATTAATTTTTTGCAATATACTATTTTGAATCTCTTTGAGAATTGTAACAAAAATTACGTTTTGTACATTATAAAAAAATAAATTGATTATTTATAGTTAATTAACAATATTTTTCGAATGTATTTTACGCATAAAAAAGTCATGCTATCTGCGCATGACCATCTTACTAATCTTATTCGACATATTTCCCGCCGTTATTATATATATTTTCTAAAGTTTGCAATGCCTCTTCTTCTGCTTTTAAATTTTCACTGACAGTTCGGTTTAAACAACCATATAATTTACAGCTATATCCGGGATATTTGTTACCATTACCATCTACCAAAACATAATACGGTCCTTTTGGGAACGTCCAACCGTCACCGTTTTTGTGATCGTATTGAGGTGATAAAGAACCGCTCTTAAATCCTCCCTCGGCTAATTCTTTTACTTTTACAGATTTTCTTAAAATATATTCGCCATAGCTACCTGCAAGTTTTTTTAATTCCTCTTCTTCTTTTGTAGCATTTTTAAGTTCTTTAATACCCATATTCCAATCGAATACCCAATATTCGTCTAACTCTTCTCTGGCTTTTTCTTTTTCAGCTTCTTCTTTAGCTTTCTTTTTGGCTTCCTCTTCAACTTTTTTTCTTTCTTTTTCTTCAGCCTTCTGAGCTTTTTCGGCTTCTTCTTTAGCTTTCCTTTTGGCTTCTTCTTTAATTTTCTTCTCCGCTTCCTTTTGAGCTTCTATTTTTGTGCTTTCTTCAGCCTTCTTTTCAGCTTCTATTCTTTTTTTCTCTTCGATTTCTTTCTTTTCTTTCTCTTCAGCTTCTCTCTGAGCTTTTTCTATAGCTTTTTTCTCAGCTTCTTGTTTCTTTCTTTCCTCAATTTCCTTCTTGGCCTTATTTTCAATTTCTTTTTTAAAATTCTTTTTTGCTTTCTCCAGTTCATTGCGGTAAATTTTTATTGCATTTAATATATCTTCCCACTCCTTTTCTCCTTTTTGAACTTTTTTGTTTTCATCTATTAATTTGTTGACTATTTCAATAACATCTTTTGATTCTCGAAATTCTTTTGACATTTCTCCATCATTTAGAATAGTTTTGCACAAATTTATTTCAAGTTTTATACTATTCCCCAAGCTTAAATCCTTATTTTCTTTGTAGAAGTTATCTTCAGAATTTTCAATACCATATATTTTTTCGTATTCTCTAATGCATTTTGAAGCTTTTTCTCTGAAAATTTTATCTTCGTAATACTTTAAGTACCATCTTTTCAATTTTTTATATGAATCCTTTATACTTTGTTCATCTAATTTTTTTTCATTTTCATTCTCACTTTTTCCCAAAAATATATTTTTAATTTGTTTAATTAACTTTTTGCCTAATCCTTGGTTTTTAGACTTTTTTTGTTTTTCCAATTCAGTATTCATATATTTTATTAATTCTGTCGCATATTTTTCGACTGCATTAGGTACTTTAAGAGTTATTTTCAATTCCAATAAACTCTGTGTCAAATCTTGTGCCATAAAAATCTTCCTCCTGCATAAAAAATATTTTCAAATCAATTAATATTATATATTATATATATAAAATGTCAATATCTAAATTTATTTATCTACACTTTATTAAATTTTATAAAAATTACTGCCAACGCATATTTATTACGTCGGCAGCATACTTTACTTCTTAATCTGAAATAAGATTTATCAATTCATTAAGATTTAAAAATGATTTTTCTCGAGTCTTTCTAGCTTCCACTTCCAATAAGTGCTCTTTAGAATATTTTTTGCCCATAATTATCATGTAGGGGAATCCCAGAAGTTTAGCATCTTTAATTTTAGAACCCAATGTATCGGCCCTATCATCCAAAACAACATCAATATTTTTAGATTTTATATCAGCATAAAGTTTTTCAGAATCGTCACTATTTTCAGGAGTTGAAATTATCACACATTTATATGGAGCAACTGATTTAGGCCAAATTAAACCTTCTTCATCGCAATTATTTTCACATATTGCTCCTAAAGTACGATTTACTCCTATGCCGTAACAACCCATAAAATAGGGTTCTTTTTTTCCACTGGCATTTACGAAGTATCCGTTCATATTTTCAGAATAAAATCTAGAATTTATAAAAAGGGAGATTGTTTAAATGGGACAAAATAAGCTTTTAGATAAATTAGATAAA
>CAKUZC010000045.1 GCA_934718145.1 uncultured Eubacteriales bacterium
TGAATTTGAAATAAACATACTCGATTTTAGAAAATTAGAATAGTAATTAACATGTAGTGTCCGGATTTGTCTGAGGATATTTATTTTTTAAGTAAAATTGTAAATCGTATTTTGAAATCAATATTAAAAGTATGTTTTTTAAGTTGCAACAGGTGTGCTATTAGTTTTAGATACGAAAAAATCTATAAGTGAATTTGAAATAAACATACTCGATTTTAGAAAATTAGAATAGTAATTAACATGTAGTGTCCGGATTTGTCTGAGGACATTTATTTTTTAAGTAAAATTATAAATCGTATTTTGAAATTAATATTAAATATGTTTTGTTTTTTAAAATAGCCAATTATATGGTTTTTCTTGCGAGTAATAATTTAAAATATAAAAAATTTAAAAAAATAGTTGACAAATTATAAATTATATATATAATGTAGTTGTTAGCACAATTTATATATTAAATAAAAAATGGAGGTAAAAATTATGGAAAATCAAAAATTAAATCCTTTAGAGGAATCAATGAGTGCATTAATTTCAAAACTTGATGATGACACATTAACTAAAGCAGCAGGTGGATTGACTTCCACACAAAAGAAAGTTTTGATTGGTGCAGGTGTACTTTTAACTGGTGGAGTGATTGGTGGATATTACTGGTGGAATCGTAAACCTGGAACCCCAGCCCCAGCTGCTCAGAAAGATCCGGCTGCTCCAGCTGCTCCGGCTGCTCCGGCTGCCCCGGCCACTCCAGCCACTCCGGCTGCTCCGGCTGCTCCGGCTGCTCAAGTTGCTCCGGCTGTTCCGGCTGCTAAAGTTGCTAAAGCACCCGCCGCAGTTATAAAAGCACCAGAGGATATTGCAATGGATACAGCGTTTGCTAATCAAGGTATAGGATCCGTGACTACAACTACTCCTGGAGGCGGAAAACTTACTAAATTTACAGATTAATTAGTAAAATTTTATTTACACAAAGAATTGTAAATGAATGGAGGTTGCTTCTATGATGAATGCTAATGTAATCTACGACTGGATTATTAATAAAAATGTTGCTGCTTTGTGTGCAGTGGCATGAGGTATCGTTAGTATTTTGTCAGAATGCTGGAGTAAATGGAATGTGAATCAAAGAAGTGATGTAATTGAAAACTTAAATTTAGATAAAGAAAGCAGAGAAAGACTTTTAAGATACTTAAAAGCGAGTGAAAGTCAGGGACTTAAAGTTAAAAAAGCTTCAATTAATAGTGATGGTGGAATCAACATTATTTTTGATGAATAGTTAAGTTTATATTTTTGGAGTTCTTGCGTACGTTTTTAGATGCGTGAGGACTCTTACTTATATAGATAATTAGTTTTGTAATTGATATTCAAAAATATGCCACAAATTAAAACATATGATGTAATTATTTTCACAATCTACATAATTTAATAAAAATTGAATTGGAGATAAAAATTATGGAAAATAAAGAATTAAATATGGAAAAGAAAAATGAAGAAGCCATTTTGAATAAATCTATTAAAGAAATAGCACCAAATCTTTCACCAGAAGAGATAGAGTAAGTAGCCGGTGGATTGAGTGATGGTCAAAAAAAGCTTCTAATGTTTATTGGTGGAATGTCATTAGGTACACTGGCAGGGGTTGGGGCCGCTGCATACTACTACGGTGGTGATAAGTGTATGTTCTCGAAAAGTAGTAATTGTGTTGGTAAAACTCCTTTAAATTTAGATGCAGTTATTAAAAAATTTGGAGTTGAATTAGATGATGAGAAGAAGAGAGAATTGGAGAAATCTATGGAATCAATGAATATGAAAATTTTTGAAGAAAATGGTGGTTATAGAATAACTATTAAAAAATTAGGAAAAGTATCAGTTGATGGAAATTTGTTATTAACTAAGAGTAAGTCATAGGATACTTTTTAAGGTAGTGTGTGGATGATTATATTTGTTAATCAGTTGTTATTTCTCGTACATCAGTTTAGGTGTGCAAGAATTTTTTTATTTTTCAAAGTTAAACCTTAAAATTTTGATTTATTGATTAAAATATATAAATTTTTATAAAAAATATTGACAAATAATAAAATATGAACTAAAATAATAGTAAAAATTATTGAAAGGTGGTTTAATTTTATGAATTCAGAAGATATTGAGACTCTTAGAAATAGGGTATTACAAGGCTATGAAGATGATATAAAGGCAGAAGCAATGGTTGCTAAGGATTATTTCCTCAGTGGTGGAAAAATTTATAATAATTTTATGAATCTTAGTCGTTCAAATAAATTTAAAAAAAAGTTTGAACAATGATGGGATTGTTGGAGCCCAAAAGAGCGTAGGAGTATAGCTTATGACCTTTCATTTGAAGACGGGGATGTAGATAATATTAAACGTAATATTTTTTTAAATAGTACCTATAAAAGAAGTTCCGAACTAAATATTGAAAGCATGTCTATAGATGGTCATAATGCAGAAATTAAAATTGAATTTAAGAAGGATAATAATTTTAAAGCTTAAGTTTATTCCTTGTGTGTCATTTTAATACATGAGGATATTTTTATTTAAAGACACGATATTATAAAATTTTTTCCATTATGCATACTATAATTAAGAGACAATAGTTTATTATTTAGTAATTTTATTCTATAATATAGAAAATATTTAAATTAAGTAGGTGCAGATCGATTGAATTCAAAAAAATATTTAATTGCTAATTGGAAAATGAATAAAACCGTTGAAGAATCAGTTACGTTTGTAAGAGATTTATTGAAAAATTTTAAATTGTTTAAGAATGAAGTGATAATTTGTCCGACTTTTTTGAGTTTAGACGCGATGAGAGAAATATGTCTGAAAAATGGAATAAAGTTGGGAGCTCAAAATTGTCATTTTGAAAGAAATGGAGCATTTACGGGAGAAATTTCCGCAGAAATGCTGAATAATTTAGGAGTTGAATATGTAATACTCGGTCATAGTGAGAGGCGAAATTATTTTTGCGAAAATGATGAAATTATAAATAAGAAAGTTAAAGCTGCGATTAATAGTGATTTAAAAGTAATTTTATGTATAGGTGAAACTTGGGATCAAAGAAATAACGGTCAAAAATTAGATGTATTAAAAAATCAATTGAAACTTGATTTAAAGGATTTAAGTTCTGAAATGTTAAATAAAATAATTATTGCTTATGAACCCGTTTGGGCGATAGGTACGGGTAAAATAGTAACCCAAAATGAAATTTCTGAAGTTTCCCATAATATTGAAAAGTTTATTTCTTCCGAGTTCAAAACAAGTTTTAAATTTCCGTTTATTTACGGCGGTTCAGTAGATGCTTCCAATGTAGATAAGTTTTTAAGCTTGTCTTGTGTGGACGGCGCACTTATAGGTGGCGCTTCGCTCAGTGCAGATAAATTCGCAAACATTATAAATATTTCTGAAAATTTAAATAAGATATAATATATTAATTGCATAAACAGGAGAAATTCTATAATGAAAAAAAGTGTTATTCTTTTAATTTTAGACGGATTCGGAATAGGTGAAAAAACAAATTCTAATGCTATTTATTGTGCAAACACTCCTAATTTAAATCAAATATTTGAAAATAATCCCACGTGTATTTTAAAAGCATCGGGAGTTAATGTTGGCTTACCGGAAGGCCAAATGGGAAATTCAGAAGTAGGCCATATGAATATTGGAGCGGGGAGGATTGTATATCAGGATTTCACATATATTAATAAAAGTATTGAGGACGGGAGTTTTTATAAAAATATTGAACTTTTGAACGTTATTAATTATGTAAAATCAAAAAATTCAACTCTGCACATAATGGGTTTAGTTTCAGATGGTGGAATTCACAGTCATATAAATCATTTTTATGCTATTTTAAACTTGGCCAAAAAAATGAGCGTTGATAAATTGTGTATTCATGCATGGACTGACGGTAGAGATACATCTCCTTCCTCGGCTTTGAGTTATCTTGAAGAACTTGAAAAGTTTACCGAAAAAATAGGAGTTGGAAAAATTCAAACAATTTCAGGCAGATTTTATTCAATGGATCGTGATAATCATTTGGATAGAATTGAAAAAGCATATGGTGCTATAGTTAACGCAAATGGTAAAAAATTTGACACAGTGAAAAAAGCTATTGAAGAGTCTTATACAAATAACGTTAGTGATGAATTTGTTATTCCGTGTGTTAGAAATGGTTATAGTGGTTTAAATAAAGATGATGCCGTATTATGTATGAATTTTAGACCGGATAGAGTAAGGCAAATGACAAAAAAATTTATTGATGGTTTTGATAATAAAATAAAATATTGTTGTTTGACAGAGTATGATAAAAATTTTAAACACGTTTCCGTAGCATTCAAGCCCCGTGAGATAAAAAATACTTTGGGAGAATATATATCATCAAGAGGTTTAAAGCAATTGCGTATTGCAGAGACAGAAAAATATGCTCATGTAACATTTTTTTTCAATGGTGGTATAGAAAAGCCATATAAAAATGAGGATAGAATAATAATCAATTCGCCCAATGTAAAAACTTACGACTTAAAACCCGCCATGAGTGCTCCAGATATTGTTCATAGTGTTATTGAAAATATACGCAAAGAATATTATGATTTAATCGTTGTAAATTTTGCAAATCCGGATATGGTAGGGCACACAGGAAATTTTGAAGCAACTGTAAAAGCCGTTGAAGAAGTGGATAGATGTGTAGGAATTTTAGTTCAGGAAAATAGAAAACATAAAGGTATCACCGCAATTACCGCTGACCATGGAAATGCGGAAAAAATGTTAGATGATTCCGGAATAATTTTCACTGCTCATACTTCTAATCCTGTTATTTTTGCCCTAGATAATTATCCTTGCACTTTAAAAGAAAGCGGTTCTTTGTGTGACATTGCTCCTACTATTTTGGAAATTCTAGATTTAGAAAAACCCAAAGAAATGACTGGAAATAGCCTTATTGGGATTAAAAAATAGGTTTTTAAATATAAAAATTCCGCCCAACTGTTTATTAAGGGCGGTTATTTTCTAGATTTTTGCGGTTTTTGAAAATATATTAAAGTCCAATTAATTCATTAATTGTCCCCAGTCCAACTCCGTAGATTAGCGATGAAATTATAGAAAGCTTTCCGGAATTAATAAAGAAAAGGTATTGTTGTGCAAGCAATGAACGTATTACTAATTTAGATAGTCGTTTGAAAGAGAATATACTACCTTTATCATTTTTTTCATTAAATTGTTTGAGCTTTTCACACTGATTTTTTAAATTTTCATATTTTTTACTCAGTATTTCATATTTTTCGTTATAGTCTTTAAATTCGAGTTTTTCGTCTTCATTTTTTTTACTTGATGACACCGATTGCGAATTGCTTTTAGGTGATTCTGCACGGAATGAAGGTCCTGTTCCAATTCCAAGTAAAGATAAACAAAGTGAAAGGGAAAGTATTTTTTTAAACATTATTTAAAACTCCTTGTAATCAAACTTTGTTGTTTTTAATGATCATATTAACCAGGTTAGAACTCAATTTTTACAACTTAGTTATAATCCAGTTAAGCATTGAAAAAATTGACGCTGCACCGGCTAAGGGTCCAAAAGGTAATTTAAATAAAAGCGATGTTAAATAACAAAAAGGTAAACCTGCACAGAAAGTCACTGCTGATGTTATTAAAAGTTCCTTTAAACTGGGGGTATTGTTTTCTGCGTTAATTTTAACATCTTTGTACATTTCTAGTTCTTTACATTCTTTTTTTAGCTTTTTGAAATTTTCTTTAAGCTTTTTATACTCTTCGTGTGAAATTTTTGATTTCATTTCTTTAATGGATTCATTTAAATCTGTTTTTTGTTGCACTGAACTTTGGGGTGATTCAGCATAAAATGTAGGAGCAATACCTCCGCCGATTAATGATAAGCTCATCAATAAAGAAAGTGTTTTTTTAAACATTATCTAAAACTCCCTATCTAGTGTTATAGTAGTATTGTATCATATAAACAATTAAATGTCAATATTCTTTTAATATAGTTTTTATTGCACATTAAAATATTAATTTTAATTACCTCTATAAAGCTTTATAGTTTCACTAATTCCTCCGCATACACTACACGCAGTTGTTTTCTATATTTTTCTTAATGCCTTTATACTTTTTATGATAATGCTTTGAGTTTTTGTAAGATTTTTCTGAAGTTATTTGTTGTGAAAAATTTTGAGTTGATTCAGTATAAAAAGAAGGTAACACGGTGATAAACACAGAAATAAAGAAAGTATTTTTTAAACAGCGTAGGACTCATTTTGTTGAATATTTTAATTTTATTGCATTATAAAGACAATTGACATTTAGATATATTTTAAAAAAATGACATCTGGTTACTTTCCGGAAGATTCTTTAAAATGCCGGCTTCTTGAAGAGTTTCAATTACAGCTTTAGTGACTTTTGAACGTATTTGTACATCATCAACAGAAAGGTATTCACCGTCTTTAGCGGCGTCTTGAAGGTTTTGAGCTGCGGACACTCCTACTCCGGCAAGAGAAGCAAAGGGAAGTCTTATTTTGCCGTCTTCAACCATGTATTTATAAGAATCTGATTTGTACAAATCAACCGGTAGTACTTCAATTCCACGTGCAAGCATTTCATTTATTATTTGAAAGGTGGCATATGCAGCATTTTCCTTTGCACTTGCTGTTTTTCCTTTGAGTGCTATTTCGGACATTTTCTTTCTTACTGCGTCTCGACCTTTCATTACTGTAAGGCCGTCAAAATCTTCTCCTCGTACTGTAAAATATGCAGCATAATATTCTGTCGGATAATAGACCTTATACCATCCGAGTCTTAAAGTTGAAATCATGTACGCAGCAGCATGAGCTTTTGGGAACATGTATTTTATTTTCATACACGATTTTATATACCATTCCGGTACTCCATGTGAACGCATTTCATTTAAATGTTCTTGAGTTAGAAGTTTGGTAGCCTTTCCTTTTCTTACAATTTCCATAATTTTAAATGCGGTTTTAGGTTCTAGTCCTTTGTGCATAAGGTATACCATAATGTTGTCACGAGTTCCGATAACTTCAGAAATGGTGCAAATTCCTTTTTGTATCAATTCATGAGCATTTCCGTGCCAAACATCAGTACCGTGAGACAGACCCGAAACTTGAAGCAAATCGGCAAAAGTTTTAGGTTTACATTCAATTAGCATTTGACGAACAAAAGATGTGCCCACTTCAGGAAGAGAAAAAGTTCCCGTGTATGAGTCTATATCTTTTGAAGTTATCCCCAAAGCCTTTGTGGATGTAAAAAGTGACATAACTTTGGGGTCACTCATTGAAATGTCGGTTACTTTTATACCAGTATAATCTTCTAAATACTTGTAAATTGAGGGAACATCGTGCCCGAGTTCATCGAGCTTACATATGGTATCGTGTATTGCATGGAAGTCGAAATGCGTTGTAATATTGTCAGAATTTTGGTCGTTTGCAGGATGTTGAACAGGGCAAAAATCGTATATTTCTTTTCCTTGAG
>CAKUZC010000046.1 GCA_934718145.1 uncultured Eubacteriales bacterium
AGATACATCACCTAAATTATCTTCGTCGATTTTACCCATTTTATAATCATTATTATCTAAGGAATATATATATTCAGAAACGCTCTCGTCAAATTCATCTTCTGAACATTCAATTCCCATATCTTTACAATAACCATAAATTTCATCCATTTCTTCGAATTTGGAAAATTCTCTGCATAACTCATTATCTCGAGCCACATCTTCCACAAATTTATTTAAATTGAAATTCACAAAAGTTCCCCCTCTCTAAAAGTCCACTTTGCAAAAAATATAAAATTCCTAATTGTATAAAATTATCATTAATAAACGTATCGACTAAAAAAGTTTATAGCTTTTATTGTATTATACACATAATAAAATGTCAATACTTTTAATTTTTATATTTATTACACTTTATTTTTAAATATAATCGAAGTAAAAATTTTATTTATCAAATCTTATCGCAAAATGATATAATTTATTGATTAGAGGTGGAATACATGATAATATTAGGTATAGACCCGGGATATGCTATAGTAGGCTACGGAATAATAGAGTTTCGATGCGGAAAATACATTCCTTTGGGATACGGTGCAATACTTACAGACTCAAAAGACAACTTTTTTAACAGGTTGGAAATAATACATAGTGAAATACTAAAAATCACAGATAAATATAAACCGGATGTAAGCTCAATTGAAAAGCTTTACTTTCAAAATAATCATAAAACGGCAATTGACGTGGCTCAAGCCAGAGGTGTAACGCTCCTTGCGCTTAAGCAAAACAAGATTCCTATATTTGAATACACTCCTCTCCAAGTAAAAACTGCAGTCACAGGATATGGAAAAGCACAAAAAAGTCAAATTATGATGATGGTTCAAAGATTGCTGTGCTTAAAAGAAATTCCAAAACCTGACGATACTGCGGATGCGTTGGCTATTGCCATTTGTCATGCAAATTCGCTTGGATATCAATATATAAATCAAAAATGCTTGAAAGTTTAAAGGAGAAAAGTGGATGATATACAGTCTAGAAGGAAAGTTACTTCTGAATGAGGAAAATTTCGTAGTCATACAATGTTCCGGAGTAGGATATAAATGTCTCACTTCAGCATATACACAGGGAGAATTTCATAAAGATATTGGTAAAGAAGTTACAGTCTACACTCATATGAATGTACGACAAGATGCCATTGATTTGTTTGGTTTTTCATCTAAAAATGAATTAAATTGTTTTAAGCTGCTAACTTCTGTTTCGGGAGTAGGGCCAAAAGCAGCTTTAGGCATTTTGTCGCAGTTTTCCTCGGAAAGATTTTCAGTAATAATTTCTTCAGGAGACAGCAAAAGTTTAACATCTGCTCCGGGTATAGGTGCAAAGACCGCTCAAAGAATAGTACTTGAACTTAAAGATAAGATTTCTGCAATAATTTTGTCCGACAATAATGGCAGCAAAATTCACTCTCCTATTACCTCTAACAATATTTCAGAAGCTGTAAAAGCACTAATGTCATTAGGATATTCAAGTGATGAAGTTATGCCTATTGTTTCTAAAATGGATAGCAATTTATCAATTGAACAACTAATAGGAAACACACTAAAAGTCATGTCTAAAGGAGTATAAAATGGACAACAATCAAGAAGAACGTCTTCTGGATACATCAGAACTTACAGAAGATTTAGAATCGGATAATCCTTTGCGTCCGCAGAGTATAAACGAATATGTTGGACAAGAAAAAGTAAAGGAAAACTTAAAAATATTTATAGAAGCATCAAAAATAAGAAAAGAACCTCTTGACCATGTTTTACTGTATGGACCTCCGGGGCTTGGAAAAACAACTCTTTCGATGATAATAGCGAAAGAATTGGGTGTTAATATAAGAATTACTTCAGGACCTGCAATTGAAAAGCCCGGTGATCTTGCAGCACTTCTTACTAATCTTTCTGAAGGAGATGTGCTTTTTATCGATGAAATACATCGTCTTTCAAGAAGTGTTGAAGAGATATTGTACCCTGCGATGGAAGACTTTACCATAGATATAGTTACCGGAAAAGGTCAAATGGCAACTTCATATCATCTCCCGCTCCCCAAATTTACTCTGATAGGAGCCACAACACGTGCTGGTCAATTAAGTGCACCGCTCCGTGACAGATTTGGAGTTGTATTGAGACTGGAAATGTACACTCCTGAAGAGCTATCGAAAATAGTCGAACGAAGTGCATTTATTCTCAAGATAGATATAGACAAAGATGGAGCTTTAGAAATCGCATCACGTTCTCGCGGAACACCAAGAATAGCAAACAGACTTTTAAAAAGGGTACGAGATTTTGCTCAAGTTATTAACGACGGAAAAATAAGTTATGATGTAGCAAAAAAAGCGCTCGACAAACTCGAAATAGATAAACTGGGCCTTGATTCAAACGATAGGCGTCTTATTGAATCTATGATAACATTTTATAATGGAGGACCAGTCGGACTTGAAACTCTTGCGGCAGCAATCGGAGAAGAAGCTGTAACAATAGAAGACGTTTATGAACCTTTTTTAATGCAAATAGGATTTATAAATCGCACTCCACGAGGAAGATGTGTAACTCCTGCTGCATATTTACATATGGGCTACAAAAATCCTAATTCAACCAATCAGTAATGTATTTCAAAATCAATAACCGGAGGAATTTAAGTATGGGAAAATTTTTTGGTACGGACGGAGTAAGAGGTATCGCAAATAAAGAACTTACTTGTGAAATGGCTCAAAGAATAGGAATAGCGGCTGCTAAAGTGCTAACTTGTAATCATAAACCTAAAATAGTTATAGGAAAAGATACACGTATATCTTCAGATATGCTAGAAGCAGCTCTTTTAGCAGGAATATGTTCCGTCGGAGCAGAGGGAATTTCATTGGGAGTCGTTCCTACTCCAGCTGTTGCATATCTTGTAAAAAAATATAATGCCGACGCGGGAGTAATGATTTCAGCATCTCATAATTCTTTTGAATTTAATGGTATAAAACTTTTTGATAGAAATGGTTTTAAACTTCCAGATGAAATTCAAGAAAAAATTGAAAATATAATAACCGATAGTTCAAATGTTTCTTTCCCTATCGGTAAAGATATAGGAAAAATAGTACATTGCGAAGATGCTGCTAACGATTATATAGACTATCTTATAAGCACTTCTCATCATATAAATAAAAATTTAAAAGTAGCAGTAGACTGTGCAAATGGCTCTGCTTCAGTAACTTCCGACAGACTATTCGAAAAATTAAATGTAACCGCAAATATACTTTTCAGTAATCCTGATGGTGTGAATATAAACGATAATTGTGGTTCTACATATCTTGAAAGTTTATCAAAATACGTTGTGGAAAATAAATGTGACATAGGAATAGCTTTCGACGGAGATGCAGATAGATGTCTATGCATTGATGAAAAAGGAAATATTATAGATGGCGATACCATAATGGCAATTTGCGCACTTAATATGAAATCCGAGGGAATACTTAAAAATAACACACTTGTAGGAACAATAATGTCCAATATAGGACTTAAAAAATTTTGCAAACAGAACAACATAAACTTTTCGGAAACCAAAGTCGGAGACAGGTATGTTTTAGAGAAAATGCAACAGGAAGGATATAACATTGGCGGCGAACAATCAGGTCATGTTGTTTTTCTTGACTATTCAACCACAGGTGACGGTGAATTGACAGCTATACAGTTTTTAAATATATTATCTAAATCAGACAAGACAGCTTCAGAACTCAACGAAATGATAAAAAAATACCCTCAAAAATCTACAACGATAAATATTGAATCAAGCCAAAAAGGTATCCTTGATAGAAACGAAAAAATACAACAATACCTTCATTCCTTAAAAAAAGAATTAAATGATTTTGGAAGGATAGTTGTACGCGAATCTGGAACTGAGCCTAAAATAAGAATAATGGTAGAACACGAAGACATTGAAAAAATTAATGAAATTTTAGAGAATACAGTAAAAACAATAAAAGAAAATATAAAATAAAAGTCTAAAGAAAGGCCGGACAATTTATAAAGTCCGTTGATAAAATGAGATATACTTCTAAATGGAATGATTATGAGTTAATAGACTGTTCCAGCGGCGAGAGACTTGAACGCTGGGGAAATGCAATTTTAATAAGACCAGACCCTCAAATTATTTGGAATGCCAACAAAAATGATGAAAGATGGAATAAAGCAGATGCAATTTATCATCGTTCTAATACCGGTGGCGGAAGTTGGGAAATTAAAAATAAAAAGCTTAAAGATTCATGGAAAATATCTTATAGTGAATTAAATTTCGGAATAAAGATGATGAACTTTAAGCATACAGGTGTGTTTCCGGAACAAGCCGTGAACTGGGATTTATTAAATGATATAATTTCTAAATCGAAAAATCCTTTAAACGTATTAAATTTATTTGCTTATACCGGAGGAGCAACATTGGCCTGTGCTCAGGCAGGAGCAAAAGTTTGTCATGTAGATGCTTCTAAAGGTATGGTATCGTGGGCACGTGAAAATGCAAAAATTTCAAATATGGAAAACAAACCTATAAGGTGGATAGTTGATGATTGCGAGAAATTTGTATTACGTGAAATAAAACGAGAAAAAAAATATGAAGGAATTATCATGGACCCTCCTTCATATGGAAGAGGACCAAAGGGCGAAATATGGAAAATAGAAGATAACATATTTGATTTTATTAAATTATGCGAGTCTTTGCTTTCCGACGAAGCTGAATTTTTTATTATAAACTCATACTCTACGGGGCTTTCTCCTTCAGTAATGGGATATATGTTGTCTAAAATAATAAAAGAACGTCGGGGAGGATTTGTTTCTTGCGATGAGATAGGTATACCTGTTTCTTCCTCAAATTTGGTACTTCCCTCAGGAGCCACTGCAATATGGAGTAAAAAATCTTTTTAAAAGGGTGAATAAAACATTAGCAATATCGTCGAATTTAAGAATGCTTCTTATGAACATGAAGGCTATCGGGACAACCTTAAAAAATTTGCTTTTAAAAATATAAATCTTAATATAAAACGTGGAGAATTCGTATCTGTGATGGGTCCTAATGGGTGTGGAAAATCTACGCTTGCAAAGCATTTTAACGGAGTATTAGTTCCAACTTCCGGAGATGTTTTTGTCGATGGACTAAATACAAAAGAAGAGAAAAATTATTTTGAAATAAAAAAAAAGATAGGGATGGTATTTCAAAATCCTGATTCCCAGATAATAACGTCAACTGTTGAGGAAGAAATTGCATTTGGACTTGAAAATTTGCAAATTCCTCCAATTGAAATGAATTCTATAATAAAAAATATCCTAAATTTAGTTGAATTAAATGGAATGGAAAAAACCTCCACATATTGCCTTTCCGGAGGGCAAAAGCAAAGATTATCAATAGCCTCTGTCTTGGCAATGAAACCTGAGATGATTGTTTTAGATGAACCCACTTCAATGTTGGATCCCGGTGGAAGAAAAAAAGTTATGAAGATAATAGAAAATTTACATTCTACAGGTACTACTGTGTTATTGATAACTCATAGTGTGGAAGAATCATTAAAATCTCAACGTGTAGTTATTATGGATAAAGGTCAAATAGTGTCGCAAGGAAACCCAAAAGAAATTTTTTCAAACGTTGATTTCATAGAAAATAATAAATTTGATATTCCCGAGTCAACGGATATTTTGTACAGAATTAAGAAACATGGTTACGAAGTATCCCTAAAAGCGTTTGAAAGTAAAAATTGTGCTGATGAAATTATTAAACTGCTGGAGAATAATGTATGATAAGAGTCGAAGACTTGTGTTATAGATATAATGTAAAGAGTAAAAATTCCATAAGTGCACTGAAAAATATAAACTTTATGTTAGAAAATTCAACTATTATGGGTATAATAGGAAAAACAGGTTCAGGGAAATCAACTTTAGCACAGTTGCTTTGTGGACTTCTTTCCCCTACCGATGGAAAAATATTTTTAGATGAAAAAGAAATAATCAAAGATTTTAAAAATACAAAAGAAATATGTTCTAAGGTGACAATGGCTTTCCAATATCCTGAAAATCAGCTTTTTGAAAAAACAGTTTATGATGAAATAGCTTTTGGACCTCGAAATAAGGGGATTCCTGAGTCAGAAGTTAAAGATATTGTTTTTGAAGTGATAAAATTTACAAACCTTTCTGAAAATATGCTCGAATGCTCTCCTCTTTATCTTTCCGGTGGCGAAAAAAGAAAATGTGCAATTGCATCAGTTATGGCCTTGAAATCCGAAGTATTAATATTGGATGAACCTACAGCAGGTTTGGACTGTGAAAGCAAAACTCAATTAATGAATTCTATCTTTGAATATCATCAAAAAGAAAAAAATATATTGATAATAATTTCTCATAATATGGAAGAGACTGCCAGAATTTGTGATAAAGTGTTGGTTTTAGATGAAGGTATTCAACTGATGTTTGATTCTCCTGTAAAAGTTTTTAAAAATTATCAAAAATTAGAAAATTTAAATCTTGATGTTCCTCAAACTTCTCAAATTATGAGATATATCAACAACAAGTATCCTATAAATACCGACATTATGTTTCCATACGAAGCAGAAGAAGAAATTTTAAAAACTCTTAAAAGCAAGGCGTTGAATGCTAATGAATAATTTCGAATTTTGCAAATATTTTTCCGGAAATTCAATTGTTCATAAATTGGATGCAAGGCTTAAAATAATTTCATCATTAGTATTTTTTATACTTACTTTTTCATCTAATAATATAATTTCTTTAAGTATAATAGCTATTTCGATATTTATTATAGCCGCTCTTTCTGAAGTTCCTTTAATAAAGTACATAAAAAGCTTTAAGTCTGTACTAATTATTTCTCTTATCACTGCATTTATAAATTTATTTTTCGAAGCGGAAACCAATTTGGTTTGTTTAGGAAAACTTTCGGTGTCATTTTCGGGTTTAAAGAGCAGTATTTTTGTGTTTTTTAGGTTGTTTATACTTGTTTTTATAAGTTCGATAACGATGTTTACAACCTCTGTTCAGGAAATATCTTTGGCTTTTGAAAATCTTTTATCACCTCTCGGATATTTAGGAATAAACACTCAAGAAATTGCAATAACTATAACTCTTTCTTTAAGATTTATTCCCGTACTTTTTGAAGAAACTTATAAAATTATAAATGCACAAAAAGTAAGAGGAGCTAATTTTGATAGTAAAAATGTAATAAAAAAAATCAGAGCTTTTTATAATATACTTGTTCCGTTATTTATTTTTTCATTTAAACGAGCAGAAAACATTGCAATTGCTATGGAATCAAGGTGTTACAATGTTTTTAAGAAGAGGACTTCACTGAAAACCATGAAATTGAGTTATCGTGACACAATCTCAATAATCTTTCTTTTATTAATTTTTACCGGGGTAATCATATGCAACAAAATAAGGATATTTTGAATTTAAGAAATATAATTGTTATAATCTCTTATGA
>CAKUZC010000047.1 GCA_934718145.1 uncultured Eubacteriales bacterium
ATCAGAGACTACGTGGTTCTGGAGATTATAACCCGGTTTTTCTGGATCTGTACCAAATACTGTGTCAAGCCGGAAGAATTAACCCTAAAACAGACAATAAAGATAATAACGACATTGTTAAAATGCTTTTCGATTTTGCTACTGGTACTTATAAGAAATCGGTTGCAGCACAGGGCGTAAAAACTAAGACAAAAGTTGATATGTCGGAAGAAGAGAGAAAATTTCTAAAAGAGACTTATGGCAGTGCTTATAGGGAAAGAGGAGCGAAATTTAGAGAACAATTTGGAGGAGAAACTCCACAAAGTAGAACTGGGGAGAGGTATTTAACATTAAATAATTTTTGGGATAAGGATATTTTCAACTATAATTGTTTGGTAAATATGGGAACCCGTAATGGCCTTACGACTTACTTGATATTGCCCAGTATGATTACACTTCAAAATTGGTCAGTTACAAATAAATGGGTTAACACTGTGACTACAGCAAAAGAGATGATTGATAAACTTTGGTTTAGTAAGCAATATACTGAGGTTAATCCAGCGAATTATGTTTTAAACCCAAACAATAAGTGTGACTACAAGAAATATTTTTCTCAATTAAAGGAATTTTTAGAACAAAATAAACCTAAAGAAAAATATTTTCTACTAAATGGTTTCTATGATGGTGATATTTATAATTATAACTATGTTGTAAATAGGGGAACTTATAATGGTATTACAAATTATTTAATATTACCTAATGCAGTTACACTTCAAAATTTTTCAATGAGAAATAGATGGCCCAGTGTCATGATTTCTGCAAAAAAGATGATTGAAGATCTTTTATCTAAGAATAGTTATGTTGAGGTTGATCCGCATAGATTTATTATTAATAATGTGTTTGACTATAACGGATATTTCTCTAAGATTTCGTCAGAATGTGAAAAATATTTTGTTATAAATGGTTTCTATGATCAGACTATTTTTAATTATAATTATGTGGTTAAGATGGGTATGGATTTTAATACTTCTCTTTATTGTTTGTTACCAACTAAAAGTTGGATTCAAAGTTTTGTAAAAGCGAACCCTCAACTTGGGTGGAATAGTTTTAATTTTAATTACAATTTACAACAATTCATTGATAATTGTTGGATGCAGGGGATGACAACTCCCATCAATCCATTGTCAATCCAAAACTTTGGCGACGTAGTTGATAAACAAGTGTATATTGGACATATAACTCAAGAACTTAGTGGAAAAATATAATTTGTTTGATAATAAATAGAGACAAAAGTATCCCCTAGTTTTGCTGGGGGATTTTTGTTTAAATATATATTAAGAATGCAAAATAAAAAAGTGTGAGGATAATAAGTGTGAGGATAATAAATGTTTTGAAGAAAATAATTGAAATTAGTACTAATTGTCTTAATAGGCAGTTGGCACTTTTATATTTTTATAGAATTTTTTATACAATGTTTTTTAGATATACTTCAGTTTCAAAGATTTAACAAGAGATTTAAAATGATTTCCTCTGTCTTCGAAATTTTTGTAAAGGTCAAAACTTGCACATGCGGGGGAAAGAGCTACAATATCTCCAGGTTTAGAAATTTTATATGCTGTTTCAACTGCTTTTTCCATAGAATTTGTTTTGATTATTTGTGGATTATCTCCGTTATAACATTTTAAATTTTTTATACTTTTTTCTATCTTATCTGATGTTTTTCCCAGCAAAATCAAAATGGAAACTTTTTTTACAATTTCCTGAGCAAATGATTCGAATGGTAAATTTTTATCATATCCTCCGGCTATTAATATTATTTTTTTATCAAATAATGATAATATTCCTTTTACTGTACGATTAGGTGTGGAAGCTATTGAATCGTTGTAGTATGTAACGTCGTTTACTTTTTCTACAAATTCTATGCGATGCTCAACTCCATTGAAAGATTTGGCAACTTTTTTTATATTTTCAAACGATACAAATTCTGACACTGCACCTATAGCTGCAAGGTAGTTTTCTACATTGTGAGTTCCCGGAATTTTTATATCGGAAGCGTTCATAATTATTTTATCAATTCCATGGTTGGAAATTATTATATTTTCATTTTCATCTTTCCAAACTCCTGTGTCGAGTTTATTTGATATGCTGAAAAATAAAGTCTGTGCTCGTGTTATATCTTTCATTGCTTTTGTTTCAGGATTGTCGAAATTTAAAACTGCTTTTGAAAATGCATTTTGGTGTGAAATAATTTGTATTTTTGCGTTAATGTATTCTTCCATGTTTTTATGGACATCAAGGTGATTGGGGGATATATTTGTCACTACTGCTATATCGGGGCTTTTACGCATTGAAATGAGTTGAAAACTTGACAATTCCACTACTGCCACGTCATCTTTTTCCATTTGTGACAATCTAGGCAAGAGAGGAAAACCTATGTTTCCTCCCAAATGTGTCTTTATTCCTTGTGAATTTAACATTTCATAAATTAAAGTGGACACTGTTGTTTTTCCGTCGCTTCCGGTTACACCTATTATGGTGCACGGACATAGGTCAAAAAATATTTCCATTTCGGACGTAATAATAGCTCCATTTTTTTGAGCTTTTAATAACTTTTCACATAAAAAATTCATACCCGGTGTTCTTACAATTATATCATTTTGCTCATTCCAGACACTTTCATCGTTCATATAAAGAGATACAAGTTTGTTCTCTTTAAGTTGTCTTATTAAATTTTTATCTAAATTTTGTTCTTGCTTGGAATCATACACTTTAACTTTTAAATTTTTGCTTGTAAGAGTATTTATGAATGGAACGTTGCTTCTTCCTATGCCACAAAACAATATTTTTTTATTCCTTATTTTTTCTATAAATTCATCGTAATTTTTATACACTTTTTATCCCTCAAATTTTTATTATTATTAACTACGATTTTACAGTTTAATTAACGATATGTCTACTTAAAATTAAATAATTAATTTATGTATTAATATATTTAGTCTGAACGTATCCTAAATTTCCGTTTTCTCCTATTACATACCAGTTTTCCCACTGACTTACTATTTTAACTTTTGTATTTGCGGGCAAACTTCCTATAATTTCTGCAGTTTCAGATGGACGTTTTCGTAGCGTTACATCAGACGTAGTGACGGCTATATCAGATTTTTTGCATGGTACAAAAGGCAAGCCAAAGTATTCTGAAAGTGACATTATTATGTTTTTTGCAATTTCTTCAGTATTTTCACGAAGCCAATTAATGTCTTGTGTGCTGTTTTCAAATCCCATTCCTATAGTTACGGTAGGGAGTGTTGAATCTTGTGTGTTTTCCGATATTATTTTTACATCGAGCGGATTATAGTATATATTACCTAAATTTTTACTGAGTGTTGTTGCAAGACGTTTTGATTCAGGATTTCCAGCGGTAAAAAAAATATATATTCCTTTGTTATCTGAAGGAATTATTCCCGGATTGTTGTTAGTTGTAAATATAATCTGAACTGTTTCAGAACGGTTGTTTTTAAATTCATTCATTTCCGGAGTAGGTTCATCTGAGTAACTAATTCCACTTAAATTTAAGCATTCTTTTATTTCTGCTGCTATTAGTTTTATATAGTATTCATAACTTGAATTCAGATCTTTTGTGTCAAAATAAGCAGTAAACATATTTAATCACTCCATTGAAAATTTTTGTTATTATTTTTCCCATTTTGAAAAGAATTTTTTAGGTGGTACTCCCGGAGGACGTAAATATCTTCCGAGTCCAAATAGACAATCGGGATCTTTTGTAATCGTATTTATTCTGCTCTCACATATGAATGTAGCTTTAAATCCAAGTGATTTTACTATTTCTTCAGTGCATTTGCTGCAAGCTCCGAAAGGATAAAAAAACGCAGAAGGTTTCGATCCGGTTTTTTCGAGTATTAAATTTTGAGATTTTTCCAAATCTTTTGAAAGTTTATTTTTATAATCTTCTTTCGATTCTCCATTTTTTTGAGTACACCCTATTCTAGGCTTTTTTGCAGAATGCATGTTATAGGTATGATTTTGAATTTCCACGATACCCGAATTTGACATTTCCGAAATTTTTTCCCAGTTTGCATGAGCATATTCCGGTACTTCGTCTTTTATTGCCGAATATTTTTCTGCTTCTTTCGCAATAGGAGAAAAAACAAATTTTGCATTATACTTTTTTGCTAAAGGAAAGGCGTAAAGATAGTTATTATACGCTCCGTCATCAAATGTAAGTAAAATAGGTTTGGAGGGAAGTTCTTTTTTCCCTTCGGTATACTCTATCAAGTCATTTACGAGTATTGTGGTGTATCCATTTGAATTTATGTATTTAAGGTCTTCTTCGAAATCTTTTTCCGATATTATAAACTTATTATTTTTAGGATTTTTAAGAATCATATGGTACATTATTACAGGAAGTTTTATACCGGTATTGTTCTCTTGCGAAGGTGATGTTTTTTGTGAGTTGAACGATATGCAAAATATTGATATACTTGATATTATTATGGCAATTAGTGAAAAAACTATTTTATTTTTTAATTTTTCTTTGATATAAAGAGTAAAACGCATTATTTTTGTTCTCCGATACTTTTAATTTTATTTCAATAATATGGAAAAGTGCGATTGGTTATTACGAATTTAAAAAATTACTTGACAGTTGTAGCCAAATGAGGTACACTAATCTAAGCTGTAAAGTTAATTCGTTGACAGCTCGAGATTTTAGAGAGTGTGTGAATATTGTGGAAAAAAATATTAAAATACCGCTTCTCTTAGATTTTTATGGCGATTTGCTTTCTGAAACGCAGCGAGATTATATCGATTATTATTACAACAAGGATTTGTCTTTATCAGAGATATCAGATAATGTTGGTAAGAGTCGTCAAGGTATACTTGAGTGTATCAGACGCGCTGAATCTGTTTTAGTAAATGCGGACGAAAAACTCAGATTGCTTGATAAAGAACGAAATTTGAAGAATGACTTATGTTATGTGAAAGTTATTTTGGAAAATTTAAGGTCTGAGCTGATTGGTGAATGTGGTATACACTTTGAAAAAATTTTCGATGATGTTTTTGGTGTTTTAGATAAATATAGTGATTAGTTTAACAATTTTGAGAGTAAGGTGATATTTTGGCATTTGAAAGTCTTTCCGAGAAGATTTCTGCGGCTTTTAAGAGACTTAAGTCTAAAGGTAAGCTGACTGAAGATGACGTAAAAACGTCTATGAGAGAAGTAAGGCTTGCTCTTTTGGAAGCTGATGTAAACTACAAAGTTGCTAAAGATTTTACCGATAAAGTAATTGAAAGGGCAATAGGCACCCAAGTTATGGAAAGCTTAACGCCCGCACAGATGGTTGTAAAAATAGTAAATGAAGAGCTTATAAATTTGATGGGAGAAGAAAAAAATCAAGTAAAATTTTCTTCTAAACCACCTACAATCATTCTTATGTGCGGACTTCAAGGTTCCGGAAAAACGACTCATAGTGCTAAATTGGCTCTTAAGTTTAAGAAACAAGGACATAGACCTTTGTTGGTTGCGTGCGATGTTTATAGACCTGCTGCGATTAAACAGCTCCAAATTTTGGGAAATCAAATAGGTGTAGAAGTTTTTGAATTGGGAAATAAGCCTCCTAAAGAAATTTCCGAAAGGTCCATTTCTTATGCCAGAGACCATGGAAATGACGTTATAATCGTGGATACTGCCGGACGTCTTCATATTGATGAAAATTTGATGAATGAACTCAAAGATTTGAAGTCTGTTTTAAATCCTCAGGAAATTTTACTTGTAGTTGATGCTATGACCGGTCAAGATGCGGTTAATGTTGCCAAGTCGTTCAATGAGTTATTGGACATCACCGGTGTTATACTTACAAAACTTGACGGAGATACCAGAGGCGGTTCTGCACTTTCGGTAAAGGCAATAACTGGTAAACCTATAAAATTTATAGGTACAGGCGAAAAGCTTGAAAATTTAGAAGATTTTCATCCGGACAGAATGGCTTCCAGGATTTTGGGAATGGGCGATGTTCTGACTTTAATAGAAGATGCTGCAGCGAACTTTAATAAAAAAGAAGCCGAAAAAATGGCTCAAAAATTGAAGAAGAACAGTTTTGATTTAGATGATTTAAAAAATCAAATGCTCCAGATCAAAAAAATGGGTCCTCTAAAGTCAATTTTGACTAAGCTTCCCGGTATGGATAAACATCTTAAGGATGTAGACATAGATGACAAAGTTATGGATAGGACATACTCGATAATTTTGTCCATGACAAGTGAAGAAAGGAAAAAACCGGATATAATAAATCCTTCACGCAAAAGAAGAATTGCAAATGGAAGCGGTGTGAAAGTCGAAGATGTAAATAGGCTTTTAAAACAGTTTGAACAAATGCAAAAAGTCATGAAAAGATTTAAAAAGGGTATTCCGGGATTTAGATTTCCCAAATTTTTCAAATAGTGTATATTTTTTAAATATATAAAAATAATTAAATTTTAATTTTGGAGGAAAAGAAAAATGTCAGTAAAAATAAGACTTCGCAGAATGGGAGCACACAAAAAACCTTTTTATAGAATAGTGGTTGCAGATTCCAGATCACCTCGTGATGGAAAATGTATAGAAGAAATAGGTTGTTACAATCCTATGGTTAACCCTGAGTATATAAAGCTCGATATGGACAAAGTTAATAAATGGATTTCAAATGGTGCACAACCTACTGATAGAGTTAGAACTATCATAAATAACATAAAAAATTCAAATAAGGAATCTGTCCAAGCTTAGAAAAACCAAAAGGGGAACTTTTTATAATGGATGATTTAATCGAAAATTTATTGAGAGTCATAGTGTCTAGGCTTGTCATTAATAAAGAAGCAGTTAGAATCGAGAAAGATGACTCCGCCAGAGATGGATTTGTTATTTACAGAGTTGTTGTTGATAACGAGGATATGGGAAGAGTTATAGGCAGAAAAGGTCGTACAGCCAAGTCTATCAGAAGTATAGCTATAGCTGCTGCGATTAAAAATAAGATTAAAATTGCTGTGGAAGTCGGTTAATGCTTGAATTTTTAAGTGCGTTCGGTGTGTTTTATCCGAGCGCATTGTCTATTAATCAGAGGTGAAAAAGTGAAAAACAAAGAATATCTATGTATTGGTAAAGTAGTTGGGACAAGGGGAATACGTGGAGAAATTAAAGTGGAACAGTGGTGTGATTATCCTGAAAATTTTTATGATATAGAGAATATCTATATTGATATCAATTCTGAACCTTTAAACATAACAAGTTTGAGGGTTCATAAACGCCAAGTTTTATTGTCGATAGAAGGTATTGATTGTAAAAATTCAGCTGAAATTTTACGTGGTAAACATCTTTATGCCTATAAAAAAGATATACCCCTTGAGGAAGGAAGGTATTTTATAGAAGACTTAAAAGGATGTACTGTTTTCCACTCTGAGAGCGGTATTGAAT
>CAKUZC010000048.1 GCA_934718145.1 uncultured Eubacteriales bacterium
AATTTTTTAGCATAGTTTAAGGTGTAGTACGTTCCACCTCTTTTCCTTCCATCCCATGCAGCTATAACAAAATTTGAGTTGTCCACCATAAATCTATTGCGCTTAAGCATACACTCTTTTTCGTATTCTTTTGATATGTATATAACTTTATCGGCTTGATTTTTTATATATTCATAAATAGTTTTATCTTTGTAATTCCATTTGTCTGCTTGATCTTCACAAGGAATTGCAAGGATTAATTTTATTTGTGGATAATCTTTTTTCAAATCTAATACAGTTTGTGCCGCCAAAGTATCAAACCCTAATGCTCCTCCAACTATAAAATATGTTACACCTTGTGTTATAAGTTTTCGGATTTCAATTGCAATATTTTGTTTTATAAGAGGTATTATATTTTTCTTTATTATTCTGTGTCCTGTAAAGCAACAAATTTGTTGTTTCAAGTTTAATCTCCTAGTTTTTAAAAATGTTAACTGTACAACGTTAATACTGCTCTAAAAATAACATACTGTTTATATAACGGTATGCAGTTAAATGGGAGGAAGTATTTATGACGTATGTACAAGTTATTTCAAAGCGTATAAAACAACTTTGTGAAAAAAGAGGACTAACCATTAATGGACTTTCAACATTTTCTGGATTACGCCAGTCTACAGTTGATGGAATTGTAAAATGTATAACTAAGAATCCAACATTGAGAACTTTACATAAGATATCGACTGGTTTTCATATGACCATTTCTGAATTTTTAGATTTTCCAGAAATGAATGAAACGTTTTTTGAAGATGAAGAATAATCCAGATCACAGTTTTATATTTATTTTATATCACTTTTGTATCACAATAATACTATTTTTTAATCATTTATGCAAGTCTAAAATATTATTGAGGTGATAAAAGCTGAGTAAATTTATAATTACGCCAAGAGATAATGAAAGTGTGCAAATGTCAATTAGAATAGAAAAAAGAATCCAAGAGGGCTTTGATGATTTAGCTAAACAAAGCGGAAGAACACGAAACGAACTAATAAACCTTGCATTGGACTTTGCACTTAGAAATGCAGAGGTAATGTTTGATAAAGATGAGAAATTGAACACTAAATAAATTTTTGACATAAGTAATCGGACTATTGGTTTAAATAACATTTTTTGAACTATCTAAAAAATGCAAATTTAGGATAATATTGAGGTGGCCAGGATAAGTAATTTTAATAAAGAAGTAGGCATTAGGGTAGGCCAACTAAGAGAGCGCAGAAAACTAACTCGTGAAAAATTAGGTGAATTATCACATATAAGTGATCGATTCATTTATGATATAGAAACTGGCCAAAAAGGAATGTCGGCTGAAACACTATATAATATAGCTAAAGCATTGAATGTGACATCTGATTATATACTGTTTGGCTCGGAGTCAGGTGAAAATAATTTCAGTGATACAATTAAAGTTTTATCGAGATTAAGCAAACAAGATCAAGATTCCATAGAGAAAATTATTGTAGAAATATGCTCCATGCTTTCTAATGAAAGTTGATTGTATATAAAATCTAATTATTACGTTAAAACAAAAAACTTATGATATATTAGGATAAACAAAAAATGTTTAAAATTGAAAATGAATTTAAAAACGCGAATATTTCAAGAACAATCAGATTTACTGATGCTTTATTCGAGAAGTTAAATAAAGTAGCTGCTGAGAATGGTATATCTTTCAATTTACTTGTTCTTCAATGTTGCAAATATGCTTTGGAAAATATGGAAACTAAGGTTGAGGGCGAAAATTTATAAACATTTTCTTTTGGGTTTCCTCCCTAAACTTATAATGAAAGTATATATTTATTAACGCTTATAGTCAAGATAAAAACGCTTATATCTCGTTTAAGTAGGGAAACAAAATACCTATGATATATTAGAGGTGATGAATGTGAACTATAAGCGTTTAGGGGAAAAAATAAAAAAAGAACGACTGATAAATAAGTTAACGCAAGCAAAGTTAGCTGAGAAAGTTGGAATTTCTCCCACTTTCTTAGGGCAAATAGAACGAGGAGAAAAAATTCCAAGTTTAGAAACTGTTGTGAATATAGCTGTGACACTAAATGTAACTATAGATGGACTTTTGTTCGAGACTGAATTATCTAATTCAATAATTATTTCGGAGTTGTCATTGGCCTTATCCAAAATTAGTAATAGTGAGAAGTTACTTTTAATTGATATAATCAGATGTTTTTTAAATCGAGCTTTGAACTAAAATTTCACTCCCTTGTTGAAGGGATTTTTTTAATGTCCAACCAAATACTAAAGTTAAAAATAAGCATATATCATGTATTACTTATGTAATTATAGGTTACACCTATAATTATCTATATTATAGAATGTTCTTCAAGTGTATTCAATACCCTAAAATATAATAAGGGGTATTTTTTATGAATAAAATTGATAAAAATCGCTATATCCAAATTGGATTAAAAATTGCATATTACCGAAAATTAAATGGTATGACTCAAGAGAACCTGGCAGAAAAGGCAGGAATAAGTCCTGGGTATTTATCTCAAGTTGAAACGCCAAGTTTTATACAACCGATTTCACTAAAAACACTTTTTGCTTTTGCAGATATTTTTAAAATTCCACCGTATAAACTTTTAGAATTTGAAGATGAAATTAAATATGATGAATAACGGTTTAAATTTTTTAAATATACACAATATTCAGTATTAGCAGATAATTATAAAGACCACTCAAAAAGGAATGATCCTATTCGGGTGGTCTTTTTGTTTTTGATTTTATGTATCTATGAAATATTTTTTGATAAAAGAGATATTGATCTTTTCTGTGTTTATTTCAACTTTATGATCTTCTCTATACTTGTTAACGAGGTATAGTATAAATTCCTTAGGGGTAGGTGCGCCATTTTTCTCAGAGATTGGTCCATGATAATTTTGTTCTATGGCCTTAAGTATTTTGGGATCACGAGAACTCCAATGATTTTTGAGCAAGTTGCTTATATTCATTTCCACACTTTTAGGCTGTAGTCCTAAGATTTCTCCTGTATGAGAATAAATGTCGGATATTATATTAACTTGTTCTGGATGTTCTTCTTGATTAACCAAGACATCGCAGTGTACCAATTGTCTTGCTTTTTTATCTTCTGTGTCAATTCCTATCATATATAGTTCATGCCGGAAATATTTCACTTGTGAGTTTAATTTTTGTGATTCGAAAATCAATCCTACATAACCCATGCCTTTTTTGAGTTTTGCTTCCTCTATTGCCGGGTTTATTTTCTTTTTATAGAAATCTTCAATTGCTTCTACAAAAGTTTTCGAAGAAAAAATAAATGTAAGAGTTAATATTATAAAGGATACAAATATAACAGATAAAACACCATGAAATTCATTCGAAATGGTGTATTTGATGTGATACTTTAAGAAAACGATTACTCCTAAAGCGATAATAAAAAATATAGGAAAAACTATATGGTTTGCAAGCTTGCATACTGATTTTAAATTTATTCTATCAAATTTATAGATTAGTAAAATAGTTAAAACGTACAATAAGAGAACTGCTGCTCTAAAAAATAACAAACTTGTATAGTTGGCATACTTAGCTTCGGGAAATTCGAAATATTTCCATATGCTTGAAACACTCTCAAAAATAATAAAGTGAGTATACTCAAGCATACATGCCATAAAAAGAGAATATGTAAACATTGTTTTCCATATTTTTATCTCGTTTTTTAAGAGTAAACACCCGAAAATAACTATAGCCGAAATGAACGTAATTATTGGACTATCAATTACAAAAATTTTAAATAAGGCAAGACAAATAGAATATAAAACTGATTGCATAATCGTAATTTTAAAAGGACGTTTTTTGGGATCATTAAATGTGGAAAAGGTAAATAATCCGCTTATTAAATACCTAATTATGCTAATTAATGTAATAAATATCAAAAAATTCACCCTATTTTACATAAGTTAATTAATTAGATTATAAATAAAAAAATAAAAAAAAGACACATAATTCGACAAATTCGGATTTATGTATCTTTTTTTATAATATTATATGATTTTTTTGGTATTAGTTATCCCATCCGTCTCCGTTGTGAGCACAACAGATGCAAGAACAAGCATTTGTTATATTTTTAAAAATATTAATTTTTGAAAATCCCCCAAATATAAATGCTAATGCCGCAAGTGTACTACATACTTTTTTGAACATATATTTTTACCTCCTGTTTATTTTGTATTTTCATTTTACCATTTGTTACCAAATAAGTTTGTCGCAAAGAGTCGAATATTTTTTTGCTCTAATTTTTGGAGATATATATATTTTTTAAATATGATTTGTAACTATTAAATACATGGTGCCAAACCCAAAGAATTTAAAATAGCAACCCAACGAATTAGGGGTGCTGAAATAAAGATAATTTGATCATAATTTATAAAAATTAAAGACGCTATTTTTAGACATTGGAGTGAATCAATGTTGTTTATGGGCGTCTTTTTTTATTTTGTTCGAGGTCCACCTTAGGTCCTTCGTTTTTTGAACATAAATCAAAAATTCGGAAGGACTGGAAGTATGAAAATAGAATACAAATTTGTAACTGGTGAAAAAGTATATGTTGATGTAAATGAGGAATTTAAAGATATAATGCTTGAACTTGATAATGAACTTAAAAATAACAATCGCAGAGAAACTCGAAGGCATGAAAGTTTGGATTTGTTAGATAAAAACGAGAAAAACGCTGACATAACGGTAGATATTTTAGGAGATGTTTGTAGAAATCTTGATAAGGACAAGCTATATGATGCGATAGCAAAGCTGAAGCCTCAAGAACAGGAACTAATACATAAACTTTATTTAGACAATAACTCTATTACACAGAAACAATATGCAAATTATATCGGTATAAAGGCAAAGAGTGTGCAAGAAAAATCGAGAAGAATACGAAGAAAACTTAAAGTTTTGATAAAGGGGTCTAGACTGTGAAATGTGTTAAAAATTCAAATTGTTAGAACTGTTTTTTGAACATAATTATAATTTTAAAAATTTTTTGAAGGGGTAAGGTTTTTTTCGTGGCCTATATATAGAGGCGTTTTTAAGGAAGTAAAAAATGAAGTCTCTGAAATGAGGTGAAGGATATGCAAAAGCATGAAATGAAAATTATGGTCAGAAAACCAGGAGAAAAACCAATAAGCATAGCAGAATTCAAAAAGCTATCATGGATCAAAAGGTTAACTTTGAAGTGGTTCAGAAAAGCAGAAAAGGTAATGGTCATAGTTCCACAGGACAACGTTCAAAAAGTTGAAATCAAGGAGGTATGATTTTGGAACTTGAAAATTTAAAGATGCCGATAAAAGTAACACCATATCAGCACCAAGAAAAAGCATTTAAGTTCGTAATGAAAAGATTTAAAAACCAAAGCGGAGTGGCACTTCTTGTAGAGATGGGTTGTGGAAAAAGTCTTATATCGGTAGCTGTATCAGGAAGTTTATTTAAGTGTCAAAAGATTAAAAAACTTTTGATAGTATGTCCGCTATCTATTTGCGGAGTATGGGAAGAAGAATTTTCAAAATTTGCTGACTTTGATTATGATTTGAAAATTTTGAAAGGAACATCCGCTCAGAAAATACATATGCTTAATTCCCTTAACGGAAATTGCCTGCAAGTAGCAGTAGTAAATTATGAGTCTGTTTGGAGAATTGAATCACAAATTAAGAAGTGGATGCCTGACATGATTATTTGTGATGAATCACACAAGATAAAAACTCATAATACTATAGCTTCAAAGTCGCTACATAGACTTGGTGAAAAGACAAAGTACAGAATGATTTTGACAGGTACAGTTATCACGAATAAAGCTATAGATGTATTTTCACAGTATAAGTTTTTAGAACCTCAGGTGTTTGGAAAAAGCTTTTATACTTTTAGAAATCGTTATTTTGACATGTCTGGCTACGGAAACCATATTCCAGTTCTCAAAAAATCAATGGAGCCTGATCTTAAGAGAAAAATTCACAGCATTGCGTTCAGAGCTACAAAGGCTGAATGTTTAGACTTACCCACAACAACTGATATAGTGCGACATATAGAGCTTGAATCGAACGCTATGAACATTTATAGAAACCTTGTGAGGGATAGTTTTGCAGAGCTATCAAGAGGCGAGGTTACTGCGACGAATATTCTTACAAAAATTCTAAGACTTTCGCAACTTACAGGTGGATTTTTAAGTGATGATGAAGGTAAACAGATACATCAAATAAGCAGCGCAAAACTTTTAGCTCTTGAAGATATTGTGGACGAAGTGACTTCAAGTGGCAAAAAACTAGTAGTTATAGCTCGCTTTATTCCTGAAATTGATGAGATCACAAAAATGCTGAAGAGAAAAAATCTTGAGTTTTCTATTATTACAGGAAATATAAAAAATCGTAGTGATCAAATTGATAAATTTCAAAATGATACAGATGTACTTGTATTTGTAGGACAAATCGCAACAGCAGGGCTTGGTATAACACTCACAGCCTCAAGCACTATGGTGTTTTATTCGCTGGATTATTCAATGAGCAACTTTGAGCAGACAAAAGCTAGAATTCATCGTGCAGGACAATGTGATCCATGTACATACATTTATCTCATAGCCAGGAACACAATTGATGAAAAGGTAATGAAGGCACTTAAGAAAAAATACAACTTGGCTTCATCACTAATTGATGACTATAGACAAGGAATTAATCCATTTAAAATAGAAAGGATCTAAAAGTATGGAAGATGTAATGTTTGAATTAGCAGATAAACTTAAGGATTTAAGGGATCAGAAGAAACAAAAAGAAATAGAGCTTAAAAATATTAACGATATGATTTTTGAAATTGATGATGAACTTTCCAGGCTTATGGTCTTAAAAGAAACACAGAACTTTACTCGTGGAGGTACCACCTTTTGTTTAACAACAAATACAAAGGCGTCTGCAGTTGCCGGATTAAAAGACGAATTATATTCCAAACTTCGTGAAAAAGGTTATGAAGATTTGATACATGAAACAATAAATGCAAACTCTTTATCGTCTTTTGTGAAAGAGCAAATTTCTGAAAATGATGATATTCTTCCCTCATGGTTGGAAGGACTCATCAACGTATATGAGAAAAATACAGTAGGTGTTAGGAAAGCATCAAAATAAAGTACTGGAGGACGTAAAAAATGATCGAAAGTAAAGAACTTACAATAAAAAGTAATTATTCAATGAATATAGGAAACATAGACTTAAAAGACAATATGCTTTGTGAACTTGCAGGGCTTGATAGTGGATTTGATCGTATAAAAATTCCATCTGGTGGTGGACTCAATTTTGAAATTCCCAATCTAGAAAATTC
>CAKUZC010000049.1 GCA_934718145.1 uncultured Eubacteriales bacterium
ATTAAAAAAGTTTTAGTTGCAGGAGCAGTCGGAACAGGTGTTGTGATAACTGCTGGGGTAGCGTTGCATAAACTTTTAAGTTCTGAAGATACTGAAAAGCAAAATAACCAGGAAATCAAATCAGAAAAATCAAATATTCAAAATCAAAGTAGTGGAAAACCTGAGCAAGTAGAGGTTAATACTGTAAATCAAATAAGTAAAGAATCTAAACCAGAAGAAAAAGTTACTCCAGTTCAAGATGATAAAAAACCTAAAATAGAAAAGAAAGTCACTCCAAGCCAAGATAAGAAAAAACCTAAAATAGAAAAGAAAGTCACTCCAGTTCAAGATGAGAAAAAACCTAAAATAGAAAAGAAAGTCACTCCAAGCCAAGATAAGAAAAAACCTGAAGTAGAAAATAAAGTTACTCCAAATAAGGATGAAAAAGAACCTGAAACAGAAGATAGGTATAGCCCGCGTGAATCACTAGGGATTGTAGTTTCTTTGTTTGGTCAGAAAAAAGCTAGAGAATATGTAGAGAAAAATTCAAGTAGAAATCCTCGTGTTAAAGCTTTAAATTATATGTTTAAAGTTTTGGGAAGAAAGGAAATGTATAATAAGAGACGTTTTGATCATGCACTTAGGTGTTTTGGCTCTAATTTATTTAAAAATGGAAAATGTATAGACCAAGGTGTAGGAGCATTTATATCTTCTGAATGTCCAATTTTGTATGCGTTCGAAAAAAAATCTGTTGCTAGTCTTGTTAGAATCTATGATAAGTACGAAGATTGTCTTTCTGATAAAGATGGGTTTGATGTAGAATATGTTGTGTCTGAGGGAAGTGTTTTAAAAGAGTTTGAGGAAATTTCTCTAGGTAATGGTAAAGAATATGAACTTACTGCTTGTACATTTAAGATCGGTTTAGTAGGTGATCTCTTTGCAGTGATTAAGCAAGATGGAAAGTGGTATGCATATTTTTTAGATGGTAAATGTGAAGTTGTTAGTGAAGAAGAATTTAAAGAAGCGTCTACTCGCTTACCTACGTGTCTTATTAAACTGACTTACAGTGTGAAATAAAATTAAAGAAGCTTTTGCCTCGGCGTCTTGCCGGGGTTTATTTTTATGATATTATTATATCACAATTGATATTTAGCAAAATTAATGTTACAATATAATTAAAAATTAGATTTAATTAAATTATTAGGAGAGTGCTTTAATTACAATGAGTAAATCAGAATTTTTAAAGAAAATATTAGTAATGGGTTTAGCGGCAATAAGTTTTATGACGGCTGTGGGAGCTGTATCAAATAGTGATGATAATTTTGAACCTCCCAAAAAAGTTTCCAGAATTGATCATGCTAATGTATCTGAGAAATCATCTACTGAAATAGCTACTAAAAAGATTTTACCTAAGTTGTGGGATAGCGATGGAAATATAAGAAATCTTGTCTATTATATGCACAGTATAAAAGAGATACGTATGGCAGTTTGTAATGATACAGATCAAGAGCCTAAAATTGATGCGTTAAATAGTTTATTTAGAATTATAGAAGGGAAAGATGATTATAATGACGGGATTATAGAGAATGCATACCGCATACTTGACCCTGATAATAATGGATGGAAAAACTTAAATTCTCTATTTGAGTATTTAGTAAATAAGTACAATGTTGTAGACAAGAATAAGATGTATATGCATAGTTCTTGGTATGGATATGTGTATAGTTGGTGGAATGATTGTACGTATAGTTGGTAAGATGAAAAAACGGGAATTTCAGAGATATTGCACCGTTGTTTATGATAGAATCTTGTATAGATTTCAATTTAATCTACAATAGAAGAGTATAATAATTATTAAAAATTTGATTATTTCACAGATGTTTATTTTTATAGTGTTGTTAAATTATAGTTGATATTTAACGGAATTAATGCTACAATAAAACTCAAAATTAAAGTTAAATAAATTATTAGGAGAGTGCTTTGATTACAATGAGTAAATCAAAATTTTTAAAGAAAATATTAGCAATGGGTTTAGCAGTAATGAGTTTTGTACCGGCTGTAGGAGCTGTAAAAGGTGGTAAGTGTGAAACTCCCAAGAAAATTTCCAAAGTTGAGCATATTGGTAGATCAGAAGAATTATTTAGTGGAATAGCTATTAAAAAAATTTTGCCTAAATTGTGGAATAATGATGGAGAGATAAGAAGTTTTATTTATTTGATGCACAGCATAAAAGAAATACGTATGGCAATTCTTAATGATACAAATAGAGATCCTAAAATTGGTGCGTTAAATAGTTTGTTTAGAATTATAGAAGGAAAAGATGAATATAATGACGAGATTATAGAGAATGCATATCGCATACTTGACCCTGATGACAATGGATGGAAAAACTTAGATTCTCTGTTTGCATATTTGGAAGATAAGTGCGGAATTGCAGATAAATATAATACAGTAATCGATGATATTAGTTGGTGTGAAGAAGATGAAGATGAAGATAATAGGGATTTAAAAGAACTTGTACAACCGGTTGATCTTAAAAAGAACAGTGCTCTTATAACAACTGAACGCAGGACAAATTCATTCAATTCATCTATTTGTGAGTTAAAGAATATTAAAGAGTTAACAAATGAGGATAATGGTGATAAATTTGAACTTTGTTATCTAAAACCCGAACGTATGGGTAGTGATTTATACTATATAAAGCACAGCGATGGAAAGTGGTATAAATATATGAACGAAAGTATAAAAGAAGTAAGCGAATATGAGGTACTGCTGGTAGGAACTTGTGTGGATGCCAATTTCATTTACAATAAAAGAGTATAATAATTATTTAAAGTCTCGGCATATTGTCGGGGCTTGTTTTGTTATATAAATATATCTAAGCTTTTGATGTATTGGCAGTTAATTTAAATAGATATTAAAATATAATTTATGTTTCGTAATATTCATGATGTAATATAGCTATGAATTTATATTAAAACTGTTAGAAAAACGTTTTATAAGTATATGTAAGATTGGCAAAATAATATTAGCGGTAACGGCTCTATTTCTCGTAATTATAAGCGTTTCCAAGTAATGTGGAGAAATTTTTGTTGCTGATGAAATTGCCAAAAATGTATATCTTTTCAGCGGAGATAGCTTTATTCTTTCGTTTGATTCAGAGACTATTTGTTATTTGAAAAAAATTTGAAAGAATTATTAGTCCCGATGATAGAGAATACTAACTTACTGTTGTTGAATATCTATTAAATAAGAAAGTGTTTGTAAGACAGAAAATTGAAGAATTGTTTATGTGTTTAGATGTAGATTTAAATAACAATATAATGAAATTTGATGAAAAACATAGTAGTTTATTTGATTATTGCCCTCAACGCTGTATTAATTTAGTTTGTAGTGTAAAGCAAAGTTTTCTACCTTTGTATTTTGCAAAAGATTATTTTATGATATTATTAAAATACAGTTGATATTTAATAAAATTAATTATATAATAAGGTTCGTGATTAAAATTAAATAAATTTAGGAAGGTGCTTTGTTTACAATGAGTAAATCAGAAGTTTTAAAAAAGTGTTAGCGGTAGGATTGTCAGTAATGAGCTGTGTAACGGCTGTAGGAGCAACCGGAAGCTACGATGAAGAGTCACTTAAAGTCCATATCAAAAAAGAATCTAAAGAAAATTCTAGTTTCATTGAAAAAGCTTTAATCGGAACAACTTTAACAATACTTACAGGTTTGGGGTTGTATAAACTTTTTGGTTCTGAGAATACTGAAAAACAAAACAACCAAAAACCTAAATTAGAGGAAGTAAATATTCAAAATCAAAATAGCGAAAAACCTGAGACAAAAAAGACTTATGTCCATAAAAAAGTTAAAACAGTAGAACTGTTTGACGTAGATACTAAGAATTTACCACCAGATGTTAGCGAAATTTCATGGCATGAGGCGTTGTTATGTGTAAACTCCTTATGCGGTCAAAAAAGTGTTCGAGAGTATGTAGAGAATAGTTCTGATATGAGTCCTGGTATAGTGACTTTGAAATATTTGTTTGGAGTTTTGAGAGGAGAAAAGGAATACGATAGAGTACGTTTTTTAAATTATGTTAATTATTTAAGGTATTATTTATTGCGTGGTAACCTATTACCTGTAAGGTTATCATTTGTAAATCGCAGATATCTTGATGAAAATATAAATAATTTGACTTACGGCACAGGGTATTATAGACATGATGATATTACTGCGGATTTTCTTGCTCACTATGTCAAAAATCATGATGGTGATTATATTTGTGCTAAAGATGGATTTACTTTGACTTGTCGTAACGATGTCAGTTCTGAGCCTGGAAAATTTTTGATAAAACCTAAAGAAATTTTAATATGTGATAAAAAATACGAGCTTACTGCTATTTCCTTTTGGAAATGTAGAGGTTACTACAATCAAGAAAAATATAATATAATGATTAAACGAGAAGATGGATCATGGTGGGGATATTATATAGATGATGAATGTGAGCCGTTTATTAAATGTGGTGAATTTAAAAAGCTTGATAATGAAAAAATTGAAAGTATATTGAATAGACCATCTTTAGATCGTATTGAACTGACCTACAGTGTAAGATAAAAAACTTTTACCCTGGCATTAGCCGGAGGTTGTTGGGAAATTGTTAAAATACATTTGACATCTAGTAAAATTAATTTTATAATATAACTACAGATCTGTATTTAAAGTTTATAGGAGAATATTATATTTTTATGAGTAAGTTAGAATTTTTAAAGAAAATATTAGCAACGGGTTTAGCAGTAATGAGTTTTGTGCCGGCAGTAGGAGCAGTGGAAAGCGACGACGAAGTAGAAGGTGAACCACCTGCAAAAATGATCGGGATAAGTGAGGAGGAGGATAATTTTAATAAGATGCAAGCGAGAGGTTTTGTTTGCATGTCTTATTTTCAAAAATCTGCTAAAGATTTTATAAAAGAGTTTCCAAGAGGAAATGTTTTTATTGATGCTATGAAGTACATGTTCGAAGTTTTTGACGAAGAGATAGAACCAGATAGGTTAAGTATAAAGAGAAATCTTAACATTATAGAGGAGTATATACATAGACGTAGAGAAGATAAGTTGGTGGAAGAAATTTATGATAGGTTTGTTGTGTTTGGAGTAGAATTTACTCCTGAAAAACCTGAGTTTTCTTTTCCGGAAAAAATATTTGGTATGACTCGTCCTTTATTTGTTGCTCAGTTTGAAGTAGACAGATCAAATTTAGCGGACGGCATTTTGAGAATCAAAAATTTTGAAAAAATTATAAGCGACAAAGATGAAGAATATGAACTTAGGTGTGTTTTAAAAGACGGCGGGTATAATGGTGGTGTATTAGCTGTTAAGAATAAAAACGGAGAATGGATTTCATTTGTGAATAATGGCATAAAAAAGATTTCGCAAGAAGAAATTATGAGAGAAGCAAGTTATACTATACAAAGTGAAGTTTTAAGCTACATTAAAAAATAATGATAAAAAATTATTACCTCGGCATTTCGCTGGGGTTTATTTTTATAATGTTATTAAATTATAGTTGAAATTTGGTGAAATTAATTTTACAATATAATTATAAATCTTTATTTAAAATTTATAGGAGAGTGCCATATTTAACATGAGTAAGTTAAGATTTTTAAAGAAGGCTATAGCAATAAGTTTAGCAGTAATGAGTTTTGTGCCGGCTGTAGGAGCAACAAAAAGCGATTTAGAATTTGAACCGCCTACAAAAATTGCTAAAATGGAGTTTGAGTGGGATGTAGAACATGAAGAAAAATTGGTCACGATGTTATTTGTTGCAGGAACGTTTTATAGTCAAGATAATATTAAAAGTTATGTAGAAAGTCTTTCGGCAGAGAATATTTTTTTCGGCGCATTGCAGTACATGTTTAGAGTTTTTGAGGGAAAAGAAGTATTTGATGAAAAAAATATCAGAAAAAATCTTGAGATTATAAGTGAAAAAATAAAGGATGAAGGTGATTTACAAGAATTGTTTATAGATTCTTTGGATCATTGTTCCGTTAAGACAGCACTGGGAGATAGAGAAATTTCTGTTGCCGGTGAAGTTGTCAAAGAATTAGGGACTTTAACTAAACCCGGTTTAATAGTTGATGTAATTGATTCAGATAATGAAGATGAGCCTAATAATTTAGAAGATTTTAAGGGAACTTTTAACTATGCGAGTGAATATTGCAGAATTTTAAAAGATTTTCAAAGAATTTTCAATTTTTTAGGTAGAGGATATGAACTTTGTTTTGTTGGGAGCAGATTTGGTGATAAATCAACAATGGCTATTAAGATGAAAAATGGAGAATGGGTTTCATATACAAATAAAGGCATGAAAAAGGTTTCAGAATGTGAGATTATTGAATCAGCAAAGCATATGAATGTAGATGATGTAGGAACAATATTTTTATACAGAGTAAAATAAGATTAAATATTTTGTCTCGGTATTTCACGGGGTTATTTTTATAATATTATTAAAATGTAGTTGATATTTTATAAAATTAATGTTATAATATAAACAAGGTTAGGATTAAATAAATTATCAGAAAGGTGCTTTGATTATAATGAGTAAATCAGAGTTTTTAAAGAAAATATTAGCAATGGGTTTAGCAGTAATGAGCTGTGTACCGGCTGTAGGAGCAACAAAAAGTGGTGATAAGGGGGAATGTAAACCGTCCACAAAAATTGCTAAAGTGGAATTTGAGCGGGATGCAAAACATGAAGAAAAATTGGCTATGATGTTATTTGTTGCAGGAACGCTTTATAGTCAAGATAATACTAAAAGTTACATAGAAAGTCGTTCAGCAGAAAATACCCTTTTTAGTGCATTGCAGTACATATTTAGAGTTTTTGAGGGAAAAGAAGTATTTGATGAAAAAAATATCAGAAAAAATCTTGAGGTTATAGGTGAAAAAATAGATAGTAAAGGTGATTTAGTAAAATTGTTTAAAAGTTCTATAGATCATTGTTCCGTTAATACATCACTGGGAGATAGAGAAATTTCTGTTGCCGGTGAAGTTGTCGGAAAATTGGGGATTTTAAGTAAACCTGGTTTAATAGTTGATGTAGTTGATTTAGATAATGAAGATAAGCATAATAGTTTAGAAGATTATAAGGGAATTTTTAACTGTGCGGGCGAATATTGCAGAACTTTAAAAGATTTTCAAAGAATTTCCAATCCTTCAGGTAGAGGATATGAACTCTGTTTTGTTGGAAGCAGCTTTGATGGTAAATTAATAATGGCTATTAAGATGAAAGATGGAGAATGGGTTTCGTATACGAATAAAGGCATGAAAAAGGTTTCAGAAGGGGAGATTGTTGAATCAGCAAAGCATATT